>NZ_JBXWMF010000014.1:0-138641 GCF_059609725.1 Ruegeria sp. YTSC199 | reverse complement strand
TTCCGTCGTGACGCAATGAAAAAGCCGGTCGAAGTCGCCGGCATCAGCGAAAACGACATGACACCGCAGGCCGGAGCGTAATCCGAGTGAAACCTCTGCGCGCCATTCTCGGGACTGCAAGCGCCTCTGACAAGATCATCGCCTTAGCCGAAGGCGATGATCCCCGTGTTGTCGAAGGCGCGGTCATGGCCGTGAAAGAGAACGTTGCGCGGATTATTCTGATTGGCAGCAAGGCCGAAGTCTCGGCCTTGCTGGACACGCATGAAAGCTATGATCGCGAACGGATCAAAATTCACGATCCTGCCAACTCTTCACTGACACCCGAGCTTGCACAAGCGCTGTATGAACGGCGCAAACACAAGGGTATTTCGCTTGACCAGGCGCGGCAACAGATTACAAACCGTCTGAATTTTGCCGCCATGCTGGTGCAGCAGGGCATAGCTGACGGCACTGTCGGCGGCGCGGTTGAAACCACGTCAGACACCGTGCGCGCCGCGTTGCAGATCATTGGTACCGCCCCGGATGCCGCCATGGTCTCCAGCTTTTTCCTGATGCTGTTCTGCAAGGACCATCACGACGTCAAAGGCGCACGCATCTTTGCCGATTGCGGTCTGGTTGTTGACCCGAGCGCACAGGAAATGGCCGAGATCGCCCGCGCCTCAGCCGCGTCCTACGAGACCCTGACCGGTGAAACCGCGCGCGTGGCAATGCTGTCCTTCTCCACCTCCGGCAGCGCCCAACATGCCAAAGTTTCCAAGGTCGTCGAGGCCACGCAAATTGCGCGCGATAGGGACCCGACGCTGTTGATCGACGGAGAGTTGCAGTTCGATGCCGCCTTCGTGCCCGAGGTCGCGGCCAAGAAAGCCACCGACTCGCCGCTGAAAGGTGAGGCGAATGTCTTTGTCTTTCCCAACCTGGATGCCGGAAACCTGGGATACAAGATCGCCCAGCGCATCGGCAGGGTCGAGGCGATCGGCCCGGTCCTGCAGGGGCTGGCCAAACCCGCAAACGACCTGTCGCGCGGATGTTCCGCCGAAGACATTCTGCACATGATCGCCGTGACGGCCGTGCAGGCTCAACATGCCGAGTCCAAGCCGAAGACGTGTTGACCCGATCACCGAAGAACCCTGGCGGCTTGTCTGCCGATACCGTATTTTTTTAAGAAGGCCTGTTGGGTAGATGCTGGTAAAGACCGAGCTTACGTCTCTTTTCGGCGCAAACGCCGCCCGGACGATCCGCACCCTGTTTCCCGGCGTGCTGGTGGCGATGACCGTTGCCGCAACGGCCAAGTTCCTGTCCGAGCACTATGCTACCCCTGCCATGCTGATGGCGCTGTTGCTGGGCATCGCGCTCAGCTTTCTGGGGGAAGAGGGTAAAACCGTGCCCGGCATCGGCTTTGCCGCGAAATCACTGTTGCGTCTGGGCGTGGCGCTTTTGGGCGTTCGGGTTTCGATGACGCTGATGATGGGGCTGGGCTGGGACCTGATCGCATTGGTCGTTGGTGGTGTTCTGGCCACGATCGCATTTGGCCTGCTGATCGCGCGCTTCTTTGGGCACAAATGGCGCTTTGCCTTTCTGACCGCAGGATCGGTTGCGATCTGCGGTGCCTCTGCCGCAATGGCAATCAGCGCCATCCTGCCCAAGGACGAGCGGTCCGAGGAACGGCTGATCTTTACCGTTCTGGGTGTCACCGTGCTGTCGACCATAGCTATGATCGCCTACCCCATCCTGGTGCGCACATTGGGCATGAGCGACGTGGCAGGCGGCGTGTTCCTGGGCGGCACGATCCACGACGTTGCGCAGGTTGTTGGCGCGGGTTTCTCGATCTCGGAACAGACCGGCGACACCGCAACGCTGGTGAAGCTGTTCCGCGTGGCCATGCTGGCTCCGGTGGTTCTGGTCGCCTCGCTGATTATCCGCAGTGTCGCCGACATGGATGAGGCAGGCCAACGCCCGCCGATCCTGCCCGGCTTTGTCGTGGGTTTTCTGGTTTTGGCTGGGGCCAGCTCATTCGGTCTGATCCCGCCGTTCATTTCGGAACTGCTCAGCCAAACCTCGCGCTGGCTGTTGCTGATCGCCATCGCGGCGGTCGGCATGAAGACCAACCTGAAACAAATCCTGTCGGTCGGCGGCGCTGCAATCGCCCTGATCGTCGTGGAAACTCTTTTTATTGCAGGAGTTATCCTCGCCGGAATAACATTCCTGACCTGATACGCTGCCCCGACAGAAGGACGCCAGATGACCATCCAGCAACCGAAGATCGACACCAGCCCCAAAGTCTCGGACGAGGTCCGGCGCACCACCTGTTACATGTGCGCCTGTCGCTGTGGCATCAACGTGCATATGAAGGATGGCAAGGTCGCCTATATCGAAGGCAACCGCGACCACCCGGTGAACAAGGGCGTTCTTTGCGCCAAAGGATCGGCAGGGATCATGCAGGTCAACGCGCCGTCCCGCCTGCGCAAGCCGCTGCTTCGGGTCGGGCCGCGAGGTTCGGGTGAGTTCCGTGAGATCGAATGGGATGAGGCGATCAGCACAGCCGTCGGCTGGCTGAATGAACTGCACGAGACCGCACCGCAGAAACTGGCCTTCTTCACTGGCCGCGATCAAAGCCAGAGCTTCACCTCTTTCTGGGCACAGAATTTCGGCACGCCAAACTATGCGGCCCATGGCGGGTTCTGTTCAGTCAACATGGCTGCAGGTGGCATCTATACCATGGGTGGTGCCTTCTGGGAGTTCGGCCAGCCCGACTGGGAGTATACCAAGCTGTTCATGCTGTTCGGTGTGGCCGAAGACCATGACAGCAACCCGATCAAGATGGGCATCGGCAAGATCAAGGCGCGCGGCGCGCGGGTGATCGGGGTGAACCCGATCCGCTCGGGCTATAACGCCGTCGCTGATGACTGGGTCGGGATCACGCCCGGCACCGATGGTCTGTTCATCCTGTCGCTGATCCATGTGCTGATGAAGGCGGGCAAGATTGATCTCGACTACCTCAGCCGCTACACGAACGCACCGGTTCTGTTGAACGCCGCAGAAGGGTCCGAAAAGGGCCTGTTCCTGCGCGACGCCGATGGCAAACCGCTGGTCATCGACCGAGTGACAGGTGAGCCGACGGCTTTTGACAAGCCGGGTGTCCGCCCTGATCTGTCGGCCACGTATGAAAAAGATGGCGTCACCCACCGCCCGGTCTTCCACCTGATGGCCGAGAAGTACCTGACCGACGCTCACGCCCCCGAAGCGGTCGCCGAGCGCTGCGGCATATCCGCCAGCCGTATCCGCGCCATCGCCGCCGAAATCGCCCGCGTCGCCTTTGACGAGGTCTTCGAGCTGGACCACGAATGGACCGATTTCCGGGGTGAAACACATTCAAAAATGATCGGCCGCCCGGTCAGTTTTCACGCCATGCGCGGGATTTCGGCCCATGCCAACGGGTTTCAGACTTGCCGCGCGCTGCATGTGCTGCAGATCCTGCTTGGAACGGTTGAAGTCCCCGGTGGCTTCCGTTTCAAACCGCCCTACCCCAAACCGGTAGAGGCACACCCCAGTCCGCACGGGGACCGTCGGCCCGGACGCCCGCTGGAAGGTCCGCACCTGGGATTTGTGCGTGGCCCCGAAGACCTGCTGATCGACGATTGCGGCACGCCACAGCGCATCGACAAAGCATTCACGTGGGAGAACCCCATGTCCGCCCACGGGCTGATGCACATGGTGATCTCGAACGCCGCCGCCGGTGATCCTTACAAGATCGACACGCTGTTCATGTACATGGCGAACATGTCATGGAACTCCTCCATGAACACCAAGGGTGTGATGGAGATGCTGACCGCCCGCAACGAAGACGGAAAATACGTCATCCCCAAGATCATCTATTCCGATGCCTATTCTTCGGAAATGGTGGCCTATGCCGACCTGGTCCTGCCCGACACCACCTATCTGGAACGGCACGACTGTATTTCTCTGCTCGACCGCCCGATCTGTGAGGCCGACGCCGCCGCCGACGCGATCCGCTGGCCGGTGGTCGAACCCGACCGAGACGTGCGCGGATTTCAGTCGGTACTGATCGAACTGGCCAACCGCATGAACCTTCCGGGCTTCACCAACGAAGATGGCACGCCCAAGTGGAAGGACTACGCCGACTATATCGTCAACCATCAGCGCAAGCCGGGCATCGGCCCGCTGGCCGGGTTCCGGGGCGAAAACGGAGACAAGGAAGGCCGCGGAGAGGTCAACCCCGACCAACTGAACCGCTATATCGAAAACGGCGGCTTCTACGTCGCGCATATCCCCAAAGGCGCGGATTACTACAAGCCGTGGAACGCGGCCTATCAGGACTGGGCCGTGGGAATGGGCATCTATGACAGCCCGCAACCTTACCTGTTCCAGCTCTACTCCGAGCCGATGCGCAAGTTCCAACTGGCTGCAGAAGGCCACGGCGACCGCCAGCCGCCCGAGCACCTGCGCCAGCGCATCAAGGACACCATGGACCCGCTGCCGATTTGGTATGAAACCGATCAGCAAGGCAATCAGGGCTTTACGGTCAACGCCCTGACCCAGCGCCCGATGGCGATGTATCACAGCTGGGGCACGCAGAACGCATGGTTGCGGCAGCTGCACGGGCGCAACCCGCTCTATGTTCCAACCAAGCTGATGCGGGAACATGGGTTGCAGGATGGCGACTGGGCCAAGGTCAGCTCTCCGCACGGGGAAATTACCGTTCCGGTCATGGAGATGGCCGCACTGAACGACAACACCGTCTGGACATGGAACGCCATCGGTAAACGCAAAGGCGCCTGGGCCCTGCAGGAGGATGCGCCGGAGGCCACCAAGGGCTTCCTGCTGAACCACCTGATTCACGAATTGCTACCGCCAAAAGGTGACGGGCAACGTTGGGCAAATTCTGACCCCATCACCGGACAGGCCGCCTGGTTCGACCTGAAAGTGAAAATCGAAAAAGCAGACGCCCCGAGTGACGCGGAAAGCCAGCCCGAATTTGGTCCGATCAAGTCACCCGTTGGCGCCGGCCCGAAAGATCTGGCGTGGAAGGTAGGCAAATGACTCAGCTCCCCCAATCCACCGAACGCAAAATGGGTCTGGTTATCGACCTGGATACCTGTGTCGGCTGCCATGCCTGCGTGATCTCATGCAAAGGCTGGAACACCGAGAATTACGGCGCACCATTGTCGGATCAGGACGCCTATGGCGGCAACCCGTCGGGCACATTCCTGAACCGCGTGCATTCGTATGAGGTGACGCCGGATGAAGGCCACGCCCAGCTGATCCATTTCCCCAAATCCTGCCTGCATTGTGAGGACGCGCCCTGCGTCACCGTCTGCCCCACCGGGGCCAGCTACAAAAGGGTCGAAGACGGCATTGTTCTGGTCAATGAAAGTGACTGTATCGGCTGCGGCCTGTGTGCCTGGTCCTGCCCTTATGGCGCGCGTGAACTGGACGTTGCCGAAGGTGTGATGAAAAAATGCACCCTCTGCGTCGACCGTATCTATAACGAAAACCTGCCCGAAGTGGACCGCGTCCCCTCTTGCGTCCGGACCTGCCCCGCTGGCGCACGTCATTTCGGTGATCTTGGCGACCCCGACAGCGATGTCAGCAAACTCGTGTCCGAGCGCGAGGGTATGGACTTGATGCCTGAAATGGGCACCAAACCCGTCAACAAATACCTGCCGCCGCGGCCCAAGGATCAGATCGAGGACCAGATCGACATTCTGGCACCGCTGTTGGCCCCGGTCGCCGAAGAGCCCGAAGGCTTCCTCGGCTGGCTCGACAAAACTTTGGAGAAGCTCTGATGCATCCGGCCCCTTCTGTCATCATCTTCACAACCTGTTCCGGGCTTGGCTTTGGATTGCTGTTTTTTCTTGGCCTTGGCCAGCCCGAGGTAACCGGTTTCGTCGCGTTCGTGTTCTACGTGATCGCCTACGCTCTGGCGGTGGGCGGCCTGCTCGCCTCAACCTTCCACCTGGGTCACCCCGAACGTGCCTGGAAAGCATTCAGCCAATGGAAATCCAGCTGGCTCAGCCGCGAAGGGATCTGCGCCGTTGCTGCGCTGCTGGTCATGGGGCTGTATGCGCTTGGTGCCGTGTTTATGGGCAGCCACTGGACGGTATTGGGTTGGGCCGGAGCACTGCTCAGTCTGGCCACCGTGTTTACCACCTCGATGATCTATACCCAGCTAAAGACAGTCCCGCGTTGGAACATGAACCTGACGCCGGCATTGTTCCTGTCGTTCAGCCTTGCAGGGGGTGCCCTAGTGGCCGGGGCCGAAGCCTTGGCCCCTTGGCTGCTGGCCATCGCCGGAGCTGTGCAGCTTGCCTATTGGGCCAAGGGTGACGGCGCGCTGGCCCGGTCTGGCACCTCCCTGGGCACCGCCACCGGATTGGGAGGCCGAGGCACAGTTCGTGCCTTTGAACCTCCACACACGGGAACCAACTATCTGCTGCGAGAATTCGTCCACGTCGTCGGGCGCAAACATGCACAGAAACTGCGAGCGATTTCCTTTGGGTTGGCCTTTGTCCTTCCGTTGCTGTTGATCCTGATCCCGGTCTCGGGGGTCGCGATCAAACATATCTTCGCACTGCTGGCCGTATTGTCACATCTGACCGGCGTCGTAGTCTCGCGTTGGCTTTTCTTCGCGCAAGCTGAACACGTCGTAGGGTTATATTACGGCAAGCGCTGAATACGATTGAAAGAGCCTCGGGAGAGAGGCTTTTTTTTTGCACCATGTCACAAACCCGGTGACTCGTGCGTCCTGTTTTTGTTCAATCCCAAAACAGGAGAAACTGATGCCCCCCCCGGATCAATCACTTTGCCCTTGCACCCGACCTGTTGCAGCCCATGCTGGACTTGGAAGAGCGTCTGCGCGCGTCCGAACTGGAACATAGCCTGATCGAACTTGTGAAACTCAGGGTTTCTCAGATCAATGGCTGTGCCTATTGCATTCACATGCATACACATGACGCTCGCGCAAACGGCGAAACCGAGGACCGCTTGCACCTGTTGAACGCCTGGCATGAATCGTCGCTGTATTCGGAGCGCGAACGCGCGGCATTGATATGGGCCGAAACGCTCTCCCGGATCGAAACCAGCCGTGCACCTGACGATGTTTACAGGGCGGTTGTTGCGCAGTTTTCGGAGCGGGACCTGGTTACACTGACGCTTGTGACCACCACGATCAATGCCTGGAACCGCCTGGCCATTGGGTTTGCGATGCCACACCCCAAAAACAACAAGGCCACAGCTGCGTGACCCGTCCGATCCCTCTGCCCGAAGATCAGGCCTATGTCGAAATGCAACCGCGTCTTTTCGCGGTTGCTTATCGTATGCTTGGATCAGTCAGCGATGCCGAGGATATCGTTCAGGAAGCTTACCTGCGCTGGCGGCGCGTTGACACCGAGCAGGTACGCGAAGCTACAGGTTATCTCATCCGCGTAGTTTCCAGGCTTTGCCTCGATCACCTACGCGCGGCCCGGGCCACGCGTGAGGCTTACCCCGGAGAATGGTTGCCAGAACCGCTGATTACAGAAGACGCAACAGAACGATTGGACCGCGACGTTTCGGTTGCGCTCCTGATGGCTTTGGAGCGTTTGTCGCCTCTGGAACGCGCTGCATTCCTTTTGCACGACGTATTCGAACATTCCTATGCCGACTTGTCTGACACGCTGAACCGCAGCCAGAGCAGCTGTCGCCAACTCGTCAGCCGTGCCAGAAAGCACGTTGATCACGTGAAGCCTCGTGCAAGCGTCACGCGTGAGCACGGCGAAGAACTGGCCAAGGCGTTTTTCGACGCAGCAAAAAGCGGCGATACAAAAGACCTGACCAACCTGTTGGCACGGGATGTACAATTGCACTCGGATGGTGGCGGCAAAATCATCGCGACACTGAACCCGATTTACGGGCGGGAAAAAGTCATTCGGTTTTTCGCGGGGCTGGCGCGGAAAGCCACTGCCGATCAGACCTATTCCGCAGCCTTCTGTTGGCTGAATGGTCTACCGGCAATAATCAACAAAGAACTGGCCGGGTCATTGCAAGCGACCTCGCTAAAGATCGAAGAGGGTAAGATCGCGGCCATCTATGTGGTTCGCAATCCTGAGAAGACCCAACATCTGGAAAAACTGCTGGCAGACAGGGCCTGCTGATGTCAACAGGCCCCGGCAAATGACTCAGAGCAACCCCGCATGTTCCATTGCAGCGTCGATGGCGATCTTGGTGCTATCGTCCAACGCGGTCAGGGGCGAGCGGACTTCGGTGCTGCATAGGCCCAGCTTGCTGAGTGCGTATTTGGCGCCAACCAGACCCGGCTCGATAAAGATCGCTTCGTGCAGAGGCATCAGACGGTCCTGATACGCCAGCGCCTTGGTGTAGTCGCCCGCCAGCGTCGCCTGCTGGAATTCGGCACACAGCTTCGGCGCAACGTTCGCGGTGACCGAAATGCAGCCGACGCCGCCATGCGCGTTGAAACCCAGCGCAGTGGCGTCTTCGCCCGACAGTTGACAGAAGTCGGGCCCACAGGAGGCGCGTTGCTGACTGACACGGGCCAGGTCGCCTGTGGCGTCCTTCACGCCAACGATGCGCGGCAGCTCGGCCAGCTCTCCCATCGTTGCAGGTGTCATGTCGATCACCGACCGGCCGGGGATGTTGTAGATGATGATCGGAATATCGGCGCAATCATGCAGCGCGCGGAAATGCGCGATCAGACCCTTCTGGGTGGGCTTGTTGTAATACGGCGTCACAACCAGCGCCGCGTCCGCACCGATCCGTTCTGCGAATCGCACGAAGCGGATCGCTTCGACCGTGTTGTTCGAGCCCGCACCCGCGATAACCGACACGCGACCGGCGGCGGCTTTGACAACCTCTTCCACGACGGTTTCGTGCTCTTCATGGCTGAGCGTCGGGCTTTCACCGGTGGTGCCTACGGGAACCAGCCCGGTGGAACCTTCCTGAATCTGCCATTCTACCAAGTGTTTGAGTGTCTTCAGGTCCAACTCGCCGTTTGTGAACGGGGTGACGAGGGCTGGCATTGAGCCTTTGAACATGACACGCTCCTTGGTGTGCGGTTAGCGATTTTTACGCCTCGGGCCATCACAATCGTCACGATGTGAGTTGATCCCGGCGGCGCAAGGTTTATCCTGAGTGGCTGTATCCTTGGTTGGTTGGGAAATGCAAGGCATGACACGCGTTCTGGCGCTTTTGATAGCTATGATTCTGGGGTCAATCGGACAGGCGCAGGCCGACGCCGTGGGCGATCTGCGCGCCGGGATGAATGAAATGCGCAAGGGCGACTGGAATGCGGCCTTGCGTGTGTCGGGCAAGCGGGGGTCCGTCAACCGCGATATCATCGTCTGGCACTGGCTGCGGCAGGGCTTTGGCAGCTCGGGCGATGTGCTTGTGTTTCTGGAGCGACGTCCGGACTGGCCCGGTCTGGCCTGGCTGCGACGCAAAAGCGAGCCCGCCTTCACCGGTGCTGATCCCGACCGGGTGATGAAATTCTATGCCGGCAACCGGCCGCAAACAGCGGAAGGTGCGTTGAACTATGCGGTCGCGCAGAAGGCCAAGGGGCATCCGGGCGATGCCGAAGCCGATATCGTGGCCGCCTGGCGCACCATGCCGATGGGGTCGGGGCTGCAAAAGGACTACCTTGAGAATTTCGGCAAGCTGTTGAAACCCCATCACGCCGCCCGGCTGGACCGGATGCTATGGGATGGGCACCTTGTCAGCGCCGGGCAGATGTTGCCCTTGGTCAGCGCCGACCAGCGCAAGCTGGCAGAGGCGCGGATTGCCTTGCAAAAACGCCAGCCCGGTGTTGATAACAAGGTCGCCGCGGTTCCGAAAGCGCTGGTCGAATCTCCGGGTCTGGCTTTTGACCGGTTTGTCTGGCGCGACAAGAAGGAACTGGACGACAGCGCGATTGACCTGATGCTGGCACGTTCGACCGGGCCGGATGCGCTGGGTGAGCCGGATAAATGGGCCGAGGGTCGCCGCCGTCTGGCGCGGCTTGAAATGCGCAATGGCGATCTCAGCCGTGCTTACAAGATCGCCGCCAACCACCACATGACACCCGAGATGGGCTATGCATATGCGGATCTGGAATGGCTGGCCGGGTTCCTTGCGCTGCGCAAGTTGAATGATCCCGCCACGGCGGTGCGGCATTTCCAGAACTTCTCGGGCGCCGTGGAATCACCGATCTCGAAAGGGCGCGGCGGCTATTGGCTCGGCCGGGCCTATGCGGCTCAGGGGGAGGCTGAGAAAGCCTATGAAGCCTATGCGATGGGCGCGGATTATCAAACCTCGTTCTATGGCCTGCTGGCAGCCGAACGGATCGGACGGCCCTTCGACGGTGAGCTGGCCAATCCGCGCCGGGCACCGCATTGGAAACAGGCCGATTTCGCCAACTCAAGCGTATTGGAAGCCGGACTGCTGTTGTTGCGCGCCGGGGAAAAAAACTTGTCCGAGCGTTTCCTGACCCATCTGGTCGAAGAGCTTGACCCGGTGCAAGCCACACAGCTGGGCGATCTGGTGATCGAACTGAAAGAGCCTCATCTGGCGGTGATGATTGCCAAGCGCGCGGCCAAAACCGGCGTTGTTCTGCCCGCCGCCTACTACCCGGTGCATCCGGTAGCAGATATGGGCCTGCCCATGGCCAAAGAAATGACACTGGCCATCGCCCGCCGCGAAAGCGAGTTCGACCCTGTGGTTGTCAGCGGCGCCGGCGCACGCGGGTTGATGCAGGTAATGCCCGCCACAGCCAAGCTGGTGGCCAAGGAACTGGGCATCCTCGGTGGTCACAAGACGTTGAAACTGACTTCGGACTGGCAATACAACGCCAAGCTGGGTGCAAATTACCTCTCGGGTCTGGCAGCTGATTTCAACGGCAATGTGGTGATGATGGCCGCAGGGTATAACGCTGGACCGCGCCGCCCGATCTCGTGGATGCAGCGCTATGGTGACCCCCGCGCCGGTGAGATCGACGTGGTCGACTGGATTGAGACCATCCCCTTCAGCGAGACCCGCAACTACGTGATGCGGGTGGCCGAAAGCCTGCCGGTCTATCGTGCACGGCTTGGCCAGCCCGCTTTGCCGGTTCCCTTCTCGCAGGAGTTGGTCGGCTCAACCCTGGCTTCGTTCGCGCCATAGGGTGAACAGGCCCGCAGCCACGACCAATGCGGCCCCGATGACAACTGCGGGCCGCAGCGCCTCACCAAAGACCGAGATGCCGAGTATTGCGCTCCAGATCAGATGGAAATAGGCAAAGGGCTGTACGGCGCTGGCCTCGGCCATTTCATAGCATTTGATCAACAGCCAGTGGCCCAGAACGCCGCTGACACAGAGCAGCGCCATCCACGCCCAATCCGCGCGCGCCATCGGTTCCCAGAACCACATCCCCACCAGTGTCATCGCAACGGCCCCGGCAATGCCAGTCCAGAAAAAACTGGTGGCCGAACTGTCCTTGCGGGCAACATAGCGGGTCAGCAATCCATAAACCGCGAACATCAGCGCGGAAATTAGTGGCAGGATAGCCCAAGGGTTAAACACACCAACGCCTGGTTGCAGGATGATCAGAACGCCGATGCAGCCCACTCCGATCGCCATCCAGCGCCGCCAGCCAACCTGCTCGCCCAGTACCGGCCCGCTGAGTGCCGCGACCAGCAACGGATAACAGATGAACACTGCCATGCTGTCGATCAAACCCAGCACCGTGAAGGCATAAACGGCGACGCAAATCTCGGCCGCCAGTAAGACGCCGCGGAAGACTTGCAGCCCGAGTTGGCTGGTCCGGGTTGCAGCCACCAAGCCTCCGGGAGATCGCGCGGCCAGCGCAATCACAAAGGCGGCGAAAAACCAATAGCGGATCATCACAACCATGTAGGTGTTGTATGTTCCCGCCAGATGGCGCGAGATGCCGTCCTGCAGGGCAAAGACAATCGTCGCCGCGATCATCAGCGCGATGCCCGCGCGGGAGTTGTTCTGCTGCGTCATTCCTGGATCGCCCGGGTCATATGGCGTTTGCGGCCGTAACCGGGCGTGCGGGTGACGGTAAAGCCCGCCCCCTCCAATCCGCGCCGCACAAACCCGGCAGCAGTATAGGTGGACGCCGTGCCGCCAGCCGCCGTGTGATCGGCCACCTGCTGCATCAAATCCGCCTCCCAGAGCTCGGGGTTCTTGGCTGGCGAGAACCCGTCCAGAAACCAGGCATCGGCCTCGCCTTCCCATGCGGGCAGCGTTTGACGCGCGTCGCCTTCGATCACCTCAAGATGCAGGGAGCCCAGATCACAACACCCGCCCTGCCATCGATCCAGAAAACGGTCGGTCCAAGGCGCAAGTTCTGGAAAAGCGGCCAGCGCACGGGACATGTCGACGGCCACCATCGGGAAAGCCTCGAAACTGGTGAAGGTCAGAGGGGTGGTTTGCCCCGCCTTCTCCCATTCAGACCACACGGTCAGCATGTTCAGACCGGTGCCGAACCCCAGTTCGGCAATGCGAAACCCCGGCGCAAACCGCGCAGGCAGGTCATTGCCCGCTAGAAATACGTGTCGCGTCTCTTCCAGCCCGTTCTGCAGTGAGAAATACGGATCATCGAAACGGTCCGAGACCGGAATCTGATCCTCGGTCCATGTCAGTTCGGCACGCTGGTCTGCCATCGGGGAATCCTGTAGCTAAGCGGCGCGACACTGAACAAGGAAAAGGGGAATGGCAATGGTCGATGTAACGGTGCGCGGTGCGGGCATCTTTGGCCTGTCCATCGCCTGGACCTGCGCCCGACGTGGCGCAAAAGTGCAGGTTGTCGATCCGTTTGGTGCCGGTTCAGGCTCCAGCAACGGGTTAGTCGGTGCAATGGCCCCGCATGTGCCCGAGAACTGGAACGCCAAGAAAGCCTTTCAGTTCGACAGCCTGATCATGGCCGAGCCGTTCTGGAAACAGGTCGAAGCCACCGGCGGCGTTTCCCCCGGTTACGCGCGGTTGGGCCGGCTGCAACCCATCGCCGATGCCCGCACGCTGGAGCTTGCCTATGCCCGCGCGGAAACCGCTGCCGAGTTGTGGCAAGGGCGCGCCGAATGGCGGGTTGTCGAGGTCGAGGCGCTCGGTTCATGGTGTCCGCTCAGCCCAACCGGTTTCGTGGTCCACGACACGCTAAGCGCGCGAATGCACCCCCGCCGCGCCTGTGCCGCGCTGGTGTCGGCGTTGGCGGTGATGGGGGTGGACGTGATGACGGACGCGCCGGACCAAGGACGGGTCGTTCACGCCACCGGTCTTGCCGGATTGCAAGAACTGAGCCAAGCCTTTGGCAAAACTGTCGGCAATGGCGTTAAGGGTCAAGCCGCGCTGCTGCGTTTTGATGCGGGTGAAGTGCCGCAGCTGTTTGCCGATGCGATCCACATCGTGCCCCATGCCGATGGAACCCTTGCGATCGGTTCGACCTCAGAACGCGACTATGACGACCCATCCAGCACGGATGCCGCGCTGGACGACGTGCTGGACCGCGCCACGCGGGCGGTGCCTTTGCTGCACGGCGCTGAGGTGATCGAACGGTGGGCCGGGGTGCGCCCCCGCAGCAAAAGCCGCGCCCCGATGCTGGGAGCACATCCGTTGCATCAGGGGCAGTTCATCGCCAATGGTGGCTTCAAGATCGGTTTCGGCATGGCCCCGAAATTGGCCGAGGTCATGACCGATCTAGTGCTGGATGGGCGCGACACGATCCCCGACGATTTCCGGCCCGAGGCCTCACTTTGATGAAGACACAGCCTCGGCCAACATGCATTGCCGCCCATCTGGGCCGCGTACCCAAAGGGATTGCCCGTTCCGACACAGTGTCGCGGTTTCGAAATGCATCAGCGGCGCGGTTGCCCGGAACGAGAACTTCGCCAAAGGCCCCATAGCGTCTTCCGCATACAGCATCAGGTGTTGCGCCAGCAACGGGCCGTGCACGACCAGCCCGGCATAGCCTTCGACATCGCGGGCATAGTCCAGATCATAGTGGATACGGTGGCCGTTGAAGGTCAGCGCCGAATAGCGAAACAGCAAAGTGCTGTCAAAAGTGACCGTGCACTGGTCTGTCTCGTCCGTGCGCGCCAGGGGCGGAACCGGTTTGACCTCATCAGGCGATGGATCCTGACGGTAGACCAGATCCTGCCATTCGGTCAGGCACAGCGTATCACTCTGCCAGACCTCGTGGCGCAGCGTAACAAATCCCAATGGCCCGGTGCGTCCCGTTTTCGAAGTCGCTTTTTCACAGACCGAGCGGCGCTTAGCCCCTGCCCCCGCGATCAGAGGCGTGAGGAAGTGCAGGCGGCCGCCCGCCCACATGCGACGGGGCAGGCCCATATCGGGGATCAGACTGCCCCCCACCTTCGGATGCCCATCGCGGCCCAAACGCTCTGGCGGCTGGGGCAACCAGAAATAGAGTTGGTGAAAGAACGGCGGCAGCGCCGCCCCCGCCATTATCGTACCGTCCTGCCCCAACGCCACCTGCAATGCAGCAGCACGGGCCGGGTCGATCACATCAGATTGAATTTCATCTGCCATAGCAGCAGATTAAGCGGCCCGGAGAGAGTCAACAAGCGTTAGAACCCTGCCTCAGTTCGCAGCTTCTCCATCAAGGTCCGCAAGCTGCTTTCGTAGTGGTCGCTGGTCAGTTTCCCCTGCTCGTCGAACTCGTTCGAGCTGTTGGCCAGATGGATTTCCGGCCCCTGCAGGATGCGCGGTTGGAACGGTACCATACAGCTGCGCAGAACCATCTGCGCCCGTTCACCACCCGCACGGCCAGCTGCCGCGGACATCACGGCAACCGGTTTGTCTGCCCAAGGGCGGCCATCGGTCCGGCTGACCCAATCCAGTGCGTTTTTCAGAACGCCTGACGGACCCTTGTTGTATTCCGGCGTTGAGATGATCACCGCATGAGCCTGCGCGATCTGTTCGGCCAGCGTTTGGACCGCCTGCGGAATGCCCTCGCCCGCTTCCAGATCACCGTCATAGAGCGGCAGGTTCAGATCGGCCTCGATATGGGTGCCGGGGTTGAACAGCCGCGCGGCCTCACGCAGCAGTTTGCGGTTGGTGGCATTTTGGCGCAACGAGCCTGAAAGGCTCAGCAGGATCGGTTCAGACATCAGGAAACTCCGTCATGGTGTTTCCCAATAGCTAGCCCAAAGGCCGCAAGCGCCAAAGCCCAGTTGACGCGCAGTCAATGTGCGAAAAAGGGCACCCGCAGGTGCCCCCTCGCATTAAACGCTACCGTTCGGGATGATCTCGATATCGACCCGGCGGTTGCGGGCCTTGCCCTCGGGCGTCAGGTTCGACGCGGCGGGTCGGTTCTCACCCAGGCCGACCGTGCTGATCCGGGCGCTGCTAACACCATTGGCTTGCAGGATATCCGCAACCGACCGGGCGCGGCGTTCGGACAGGGCCTGATTATAGGACGCCTCGCCATCACTGTCGGTATGGCCGACGACCTGGACGCGCGAATTGGGATACCGCGTCAGGTTCTGACCCACCCGCACCAGATCGGCGCGCAGCGCCGGGCGCACGGTCGCGCTGTCGGTATCAAAGGAGATATCATTCGGCACGGTGACAATCAGACGGTCGCCCGCATTGGTGACGGTGATGCCCTGATTGGCCAGTTGCTGACGCAGCTCGGCCGCTTGACGGTCCAGCTGATTGCCGATCAAACCGCCACCGGCGGCACCCACAGCAGCCCCGGCCAGTGCACCCAGACCCGGGTTCGAGTTATTGGCAATCGCGCCAACTCCGGCCCCGACTAGACCGCCCAAAATCGCGCCTTGTTTCGTGTTCTGGTTGGGATCGGCTGGCAGGTTCAGCGTGCCGGGATCTGTACAGGCCCCCAGAAACAAAGCCGCGCTCAGCCCGGCGGACAATACAAATTTGGAAATCGTCATGATATCACCTTCTGCTCCGGCACCCGTTTACCGGGCGCATATTGTTTGGTGCAGTTTATCGCGCTGCTTGCAGGCGTTCTCAAGCAACAATCCGGTGAAATCGGCGAATACCCGCCGCCTAGGATGCCCGTGCCGAGGCATCCCAGCGGTTCTGTTCCTGCCAGATCGCGCGTAGGGGTTCGCCCTGCCCGCAAAAGTGATCCTCGGTTAATTCACAGGCCCAGATGCGGTCGGTGCGGAAATGGCGGAACCCGTTCCGTAACTCGCACCAGGCGGCCAGCAAGGTGCATTCGATGTGATAGATTAGTGCAACGGGCCGTACGATCCGTTCGGTCCGGTCCCCTTCGGCGTTTACGTAGGTGATGCGAATCTTGCGCTCGTCCCGGATTGCCTCGCGATAGTTCACCACGGGCACGCAGCCTTTTTCGGGGTCGTCCATTGGGGCGCCCCACGGGGCGACTTGCAACCAGTCGGCGGGCGCGCGCAGGGCTTCAATCTTGCGACACACCCGGTCGGCGGCCTGTTGCAACGTACTGTCACCGGTGCGCGCCAGCATCGACAGGCCGACCCACAGGGCCTCAACCTCTTCGGCGTCAAAGTTCAGCGGCGGCAGGTCATAACCGCGCCGCATCAGGTAGCCGACACCGGCCTCGCCCTCGATCGGAGTGCGTTGCGCCTGCAGGGCCGCGATATCGCGGTAGACCGTACGCGCGGACACTTCGAGCTTTTCGGCCAGCATTTCAGCCGTCACCGGTGCCTCGGCAGCACGCAGGATCTGGATGATTTCGAACAGGCGGGTGGAACGGCGCATGGGTGTCTCCGGTTCATCTGCTGACACTCTAGCACACCCCCCTGACAAGGTGGTGTCAGGAGTGATGGGCGAAGGTTGATCGCAGAGAAAAGGAGATCACCGATGCCCTACCACGACAATCACGTGCTGATGACCCTGAAACTAGATCGCTGGGCTCAGGATCACACCCTACGCGGGTTTGAGATCGAACGCGAAATCATGGCCGCCCGCCAGCCCTGCGCCCCGCGCACGCGGCGCAGACGGTTTTCGCTGGGCAATCTCAAGATGCTGTGGACCAGCGCGGCCTGAGGATCAGAAATCCGCCTTGGCACGGAACTTCATCGATACGCCCCCTTCGGGGTTCTTCAGGCGCAGTTCCTCGGAATGCAGCATCAGGCGCGGAAAATCCCGCGCCGCGCCTTTGGCATAGAACGGGTCGCCCAGAATCGGGTGGCCCAGCGCCAGCATATGCACCCGCAGCTGATGAGACCGGCCCGTCTTGGGGGACAGGCGCACACGGGTCGTGTCGACTTCGTGTTTCATGACGCGCCAATCGGTGACGGCGGGTTTTCCGTTCTCATGACACACCATCTGACGCGGACGGTTGGGCCAATCCACGATCAGCGGCAGATCAACGGTTCCGGTTTTTGGCTCAACCCGCCCCCAGACACGCGCCACATAGGTCTTGCGGGTCTGGCGCGCCTCGAACTGCATGCTCAGATGACGCTGCGCATGGGGGGTCTGGGCAAAGACCATCACGCCCGACGTGTCCCGGTCCAGCCGGTGCACCAGCAATGCCTGCGGAAACACCGCCTGCACGCGAGTCAGCAGGCAATCGGCCAGATGCTCACCCCGCCCCGGCACCGACAGCAGGCCCGGCGGCTTGTTCACCACAATCAGCTTCGCATCTTCATACAAGACGTCCAAAGGGGTGTTCGGGGGATCATAGGTCTCGCTCATGCGCGCCTGCCTACCGCAGCGCGGCACCTCCCGCAACGTCGCGCTTGCCTGAACGAAACGGTTCAGCAACTCTGCACCCAAAGCGGAAGGAGTACCCATGCACCCCACGATCAAACACATGCAAGAGGTGGTCGCCAAAGGCGATGAGAGCCTGATCCACGAATTGCTGGCCGAAGATGTGCGCTTTTCTCCGCCCACCTATTACAGCACTTGGACCGGTCGCGCACCGGTGGCGGCAGTGCTGGGCCATGTGGGGCAGGTGTTCTCAGATTTCCGCTATCGCCGCGTGATGGGTGAGGGCAAGGACTGGGCGCTGGAATTCCGGTGCAAGGTCGGAGATCTGGACGCCGTGGGCGTTGACCTGATCACGCTGAACGATGACGGGCTGATCCAGGAGTTTGAGGTCGTAATGCGCCCCTACAAAACCATCGGCGCCCTGCGCGAGGCGATGATGAAGCGCGTCATGACCGACCCGCGGTTCCTTGAATACAAGAACGCGCTCAGCTGACCATGCCTGTCGCCGCCGATCAGCTGTTGCGTGTGCCGTTGCTGCCGGTTCTGGCGGTTCAAGGCCTGTCGGTGCGCCGCAATGCTCAACTTTTGCCGGAACCCAGCGGCCCGCGCCAAGGGCGCGTGGGACGAGGGCCGCGACGGCGTCTTCTGATCGCAGGCGACAGTTCCGCCGCAGGGGTTGGTGCGGGGACGCAGGCGCAAGCTCTGTCTGGCTATCTCGTGGCTCAGCTGGCCAAGCACTATACGGTTGAATGGCGGCTTGAGGCCACGACCGGGCATACAACACAGGACACGATTGACCGACTAAGCGGCCTTACCGGCCAGTTCGATATGGCCATCACTGCGCTCGGCGTGAATGACGTGACACGCGGTGTGACACGCCAAAGGTTCGTCGCCCACCAAACCCGATTGCTGGAACTTTTGACTGGCAAACACGGGGTGCGACGGCTGGTGGTCACGGCCGTGCCGCAGATGAACCTGTTCCCAGCCCTGCCACAGCCGCTAGCTTGGGTACTGGGACGGCAAGCCGCCCGGCTGGATCGCGGTTTGCAGCAGGTTGCGGCCGGCTTTCCACAAGCACGACATCTGCAACTGGATTTGCCCAACGACCCGGCCCTCGCTGCGCCGGATGGCTACCACCCCAGCCCAAAAACCTATGCCATTTGGGCCAAAGAGGCCGCTCGCCTATTGCGTCAGGCCTGAGCCCGCATCTGCCGGATCATTGGGACCGAATAGACCACCAGCGCCGTCCAAATCAGCGGAAACGCAATCATGCGCCCCCGGTCGATCTGTTCGCCGAATACCGTGATGGCTGTGATGAAAATCATAGTCGGCGCAATGTATTGCAGGATTCCCATTGTCGAAAGCCGTACCAGTTTCGCCCCGTTGGCGTAGACCAACAATGGCACGGCGGTGACAACACCCGCACAGGCCAGCAGCATAGTGTCCGAGGCCCCAACTCCGAAATGCCCGGTGCCCTGCACACCCAGCCAGGTGACATAGATCAGCGCCGGGACTAGCAGGATCAGAACTTCAAGCAGAAACCCCTGATTTGGACCAATGGGCAGCGACCGCTTGAAAAACGCGTAGAACCCCCAGCTGACCATCAGACCCAGCGCAGGCCACGGAAGGCTGCCAGCTTCGATCACCAGAACCAGCACTCCTAACGCCGCAATTGCCACTGCCGCCATTTGCGTTTTCGTCAAAGGCTCACGCAGCAGAACAGCCCCTAATGCAATACTGAACAGCGGATTGATGTAATAACCCAGCGCCGCATCCAAAGCCCGGTCATTGGCAATCGCCCAGACATAAATCGCCCAATTTACAGAAATCAGAGCCGCCGTTATGCAAGCCATTCCCAACATCTTTGGATTCACCAGCGCCGCTTTCAAATCGCGCGTGCGCCCCAACGCCACCAGCAACAGCCCCGCCACCGGAACCGACCAGATGATGCGGTGCGACACGACCTCAATCGGCCCCACATGAGACATCGCCTTCATATATAGCGGCAGAAAACCCCACAGGGCATAGGCCGTCACGGCCAATGCCAACCCTTTGGGTTTATCTGCGTTGTTGGGCGGTACAGGAGTGTCTGCCACGGCGGGTCTCCGACTGATACCGGATCTCTCTACGGCAAATCAGACCGGGTTGGAAACTGCGAAAACTGTGAAGCAGGCCATCAGGAAATCTGATATGTCGCGACGCCCACCATCGCACCCCAAGAAAAAAGCCGGGGCGCCGCAGCGCCCCGACAATTTAGTTATACTTTAACGCGTTCCGATTTCGGGTCGTACATCGGTTTCAGCGACGCCTCGGCTTTGACCTTCACGCCGCAGACGTCGATTTCGTAGGTCGAGGCCAGCACATCCGCTGCCTTTTCACCTTCGCACGGTACGTAGCCCAGACCAATAGCAGCACCCAAAGTGTGGCCGTAGTTGCCTGAGCTCAGATAGCCCACGTATTCACCATCGCGGATGATCGGCTCATTGTGGAACAGCAACGGCTCTGCATCGGTCAGTTTAAACTGCACCAAACGGTTCTTGGGACCACTTTCCTTGCGCGCAATCACCGCCTCGCGGCCGATGAAATCGCTGCCCTTGTCCACTTTGACCGCGAAGCCGAGCCCCGCATCCACCACGTGGTCTTCGCAGGTGATGTCGTGACCAAAGTGTCGGAAACCCTTCTCGATCCGGCAACTGTCCATCATGTGCATCCCACAGAGTTTCAGCCCCATGTCCTGCCCGGCTTCGTGCAGCGTCTCGAATACATGACCAGCCATGTCGGACGAGACATAAACCTCCCAGCCAAGTTCACCCACATAAGTCACACGATGCACGCGGGCGAGGCCCATGCCGATCTCGATTTCCTGCGCAGTGCCGAAAGGATTTGTCGCGTTCGAGAAGTCGTTGGGCGAGACTTTCTCCAACAGCGCGCGAGCGTTCGGGCCCATCACCGCCAGAACGCCTTCGCCAGCGGTCACGTCGGTAATGACCACATTGAAGTTGCTCGCGTGGCGCATCATCCAGGTCTGATCGGCCAGGCGCGTCGCGGCCGGTGTCACCACCAGATATGAGGTCTCGGTCAGGCGGGTCACGGTCACATCAGACTCGATCCCGCCGGTACGGTTCAGGAACTGGGTGTAGACGATCTTGCCATTGGGCACTGAATAATCGCCGCCGCCGATATAGTTCATGAACTTCTCGGCGTCGGGCCCTTCGATGCGGATCTTGCCGAAAGACGACATGTCGTACATGCCAACATTTTCGCGCACAGCACGGTGTTCGGCCGCCGAGTTTTCGAACCAGTTCTGGCGCTTCCAGCTGTATTGGTATTCGCGCTCCTGCCCTTCCTCGGCAAACCAGTTGGCACGTTCCCAACCGGCCAGTTCGCCCATCACAGCGCCCTGTTCCATCAGGTGATGATGGAACGGCGTACGGCGAATGCCGCGTGCTGTGGCCTTCTGACGATAGGGGAAGTGGTCGGCATAAAGCAGACCCAGCGTCTCTTTCGAGCGTTCAAACAGGTATTTCTTATTGCCTTGGAACGGCTGCATCCGGCCGATGTCCACGTCACCCAAATCAAAGGGCTTCTCACCGCTGTCCATCCATTCGGCCAGCGCCATGCCCGCACCACCGGCGGATTGGATACCGATCGAGTTGAAACCGGCGGCAACCCAGACATTATCCATCTCTGGCGCGAGACCCAAGTGATATGCGTCGTCGGGCGTAAAGGACTCGGGGCCGTTGAAGAAGGTGTGAATGCCGGCCTCGGCCAGCATCGGCATCCGGTTACAGGCCGCTTCGAGGATCGGCTCAAAGTGGTCGAAATCTTCGGGTAGTTGGTCGAACTCAAAGGTGTCGGGAATACCACCCATACCCCAGGGTTTGGCATTAGGTTCAAACGCGCCCAGAAGGATTTTGCCCGCGTCTTCCTTGTAGTAAGCGCACTCATCCGGAACACGCAGAACCGGCAACTGTGTCAAACCGTCGATGCCTTCGGTCACGATATAGAAGTGTTCGCACGCATGCAGCGGGACATTCACGCCCGCCATGCGGCCAACCTCGTGACCCCACATCCCGGCGCAGTTCACCACCATGTCGCATTCTATGTGACCCGAGGCGCTGCCATCGTCAGCGACCCAGTCTACACCAGTTACCTTGCGCCCCCGCTTGGCGATATCAGTGACCTTCACACGTTCCTTTACGATGCCGCCACGCTGACGAGCGCCCTTGGCCAGTGCCAGGGCAATGTTCGCCGGATCGCCCTGCCCGTCCAGCGGCAGATACACTGCGCCTTTGACATCTTCGATGTTTAAATGCGGATACAGCTCGGCCACGCGCTCGTTCGAGATCTCTTCAACCTCGACCCCAAAGGCGCGGGCCATGGCGGCCTGACGATAGATCTCTTCCTTGCGCTCTTCGGTAAGCGCAACGGTGATCGAACCACAGCGCTTGAAGCCGGTGGCGACGCCGGTCTCTTCTTCCAATGAGCCGTAGAGCTCCTGGCTGTACTTCGCCAGCTTGGTCATGTTCGCCGTAGCGCGCAGCTGTGCGATCAGACCTGCGGCATGCCATGTGGTGCCGCTGGTCAGCTGCTTGCGCTCCAGCAGGACAACGTCGTTCCAGCCCTTTTTGGTCAAGTGATACGCGACCGAGCATCCGATGACGCCGCCGCCGATGATGACCACACGGGCCTTGCTGGGAAGATCAACCATCCTGAAATCTCCGCTGTGTCAGGTTTTTGGCAAAATGCCACGGAAGATCGACACTAAATGCACCGAAAACGTCACAGTATCGGCGATTTTCACCGATATGTCGCCGCCCGCTTTTCCCGGCGGACAACAAAAGGGGTGACGCCAAAAAAACTTTTGTAAACAGAGGAAAAACCGTTGGGAAACCCGCAGGCTAGACCGATCTCACGGACGCTCATGGTGGTGTTGAGCAACAGGTTATTGGCCTTGGCCAGCCGCATTTCGCGGTAAAACCCGTTCGGCGTGGTGCCGAAATAGTTTTTGAATTTCCGCTCCAGAGACCGGTTCGACAGGTGCAGTGATTCGACAATCTGGTGGATCGGCAGCGGGTCTTCGATATTGGCCTGCATAAGTTTGATGCACTGATCCAGCTTGGCGTCGCCGGTTGCGGTCTGCTTGGCCCCGGAAAACGGCTGCATCGAGGCAAAGTCGCGGATGTTTTCGTGCAGCATGATGTCGGCCACTGTCATCTTGGCCGGCCCCGAGATATGGCGACCTATGACGGCCAGCGCCACATCCGTCGTCGCACCCATCCCGGCGCAGGTCACCACCGCGCCCTGTTCTGTCGCGATCGACAGCTTGGCCTCGAACCGGGCGCCGCGCTCGCGCAGGAACGAGGCATTTTCCCAGTGCGTTGCCATGTCGTCTGTGCCCTGTTCATCAATGTAGCGGCTGGCGGCTTCCGCCAACAAAAACACCTTGGCCCCGCGGAAGGTATAATCCGTCACCACGCGCCCCAGAGACAGGTCAGGGTGATCCGGGTCGGAATTGCCGATCACGAACAGGTAATCCGCCTCGGGTTGGGCCTGCACAGGTTCCGTTTGGACCACCGCATCGCTGCTGCTGGCAATCGGGCCGCCTTTCAGCGAACGATAGGTATAGGTGAACGGGGGTGTCGGACACACGCGATTGGCCAGCCGCAGCACTTCGACCAGCGAGGCCAGTTCCAATAGCACGAATCCCGGGGCAACCAGGATATCGAATTGGAACTGATCTGAATTGTCCGCAGGTTTCCGCATCATTTACACCTCAGACGATCTGGTGACCGGCGGAACGCAATCGGTTGGCCAGGGTTTCGATGTGATCCGGGCCGACCTCGCAGCAGCCGCCGACTACGGTCGCCCCTTTCGCAACCCATGCCATCGCATGATCGGCATAGGCATCGGGCCCCAGATCGTGACGTTGCTCCAGCGCGTCTACGGTAGGTGCGTCTTCCAGAAATTTCTGAGTAATGCCGGTGAACCCGTTGGCATAGGCCCCGAACGGTCGACCCAGTTTTGCGATGACGTTCAGTGCTGCGGGAATAGCCTCGGGGCGCGAACAATTGATCAGCACGGCCTCGGGCGAAAACCGATCAACCAATGGCGCGACATCGGATAGTGGCTCGCCCGAGCGCAGGCGCGTACCATCTTCGTCCATAACTGTCAGCGCCAACCAGACGGGCTTGCCGCCTTCCGCCGCGCCGCGCAAAGCACCCTCGGCTTCCTGAGCCGAGGATACGGTTTCGATCAGGAAAAAATCTACGCGATCCGCCATCAGTTTCGCCAGTTCAGCGAACTTCTCAGCCGCCTCGTCCACGTCCGGGTTCAGGTCAGGCCGGTACGACGCCAGAAGCGGCCCTAGCGCCCCTGCAATGCGCCCGCCGTTTGATCCCCGCGCCCGTTCGGCCTGTGTTAACGCCGCGTTGATCAGGTCGGCAAGCTGCGCTTCCATCCCTTCCCGCACCAGCCGAGACCGGTGCACGGCATAGGTGTTCGTGGTGGCAACGGTGGCGCCCCGGCGAAAATACTCGGCATGAACGTCCCCAACCAGTTCGGGGTGGTCGACCATCACCCGGGTCGACCACAACGGCGTCGGCTGTTCACCGCTGCGCTTGACCAGTTCCTGCCCGATTGAGCCATCCAATAGAGTGATTTTTGCCATTACCCCAACCTTTTCACGGAATCAGAACAAGTTTGCCCGGGAACGCCTTGGATTGGAAATCCGCCTGCGCCGCCGCAATATCCATTAGAGGATAAGTCTTTGAAATCAAGGGCCTGATCCTTCCGGAATTGATCATCTCTACCAACCTCCCGAACACATCAAAGGCTTGATGGGTGCAGCCGTGAATGGTGATGTCGCGCAGATAGATGTCACGCAGATCGGCCTGAACGATTGGCCCTGCAATTGCGCCCGACACGGCGTAGTGCCCGCCCGGCTTCAATGCCAGGATCAGACCGGGCCACGCCAGACCACCCACAACGTCGATCACCACATCGAACATATCCGCAGGCAGCGTCGCGTCGCGGACAAAAGTCGCAACCGCGCCCTGCCCTTTGACCACCTCGGCCTTGGCCGCGCTGGTCACGCCCCAGACACTTGCCCCCCGCAACGCCGCCAGTTGCACGGCGGCCAGACCGACACCACCGGACGCCCCGGTAATCAGAACCTTCTGGCCCGAGGTTACGCCCGCACGGGTCAGAAGGTTTTCGGCGGTGCCAAAGGCGCAGGGGATGGCGGCAATTTCGACATCCGACAAGGGAGAGGCGGTCACGTCATACAGATCGCCCGCCTCAACCAAACAGTATTGCGCAAATGCACCATCCATTTCCGAGCCCAATGCAATAAACCCGGTCGGATGGCCCGGTCGCGGGCGAGGCAGGTTGATCGGGCAGGTTACCCGCTGACCCGGTTTGAACCCGGTTCCCGGCGCGGCCAATTCGACGGCGCCGCACAAGTCCCCGCCCTGAATTCGCGGAAACTGCAGCGCGCCGCCCCAACCTCCGGCCTCGACGTCCTGATCAACGGCATCGGTCGCGCCCGTCACATCAGCGGAATACCAGCCGACGCGCGTGTTGATATCAGTGTTGTTCACCCCCGCGGCCAGAACCCGCACCAGCACCTGCCCCGGCCCGGGCTGGGGCACCGAGATGTCCTCGCGCCATTCCAGCGCCGCTGGCCCACCGTGTTGGGTCAGGTACACACCGGACATGGTTTTAGGGAGCGTCATCTGCTGCGGCCTTCAGGTCTGATCATCCGGATGCGGCGGAACCGGCCCCATCGGGATGATGTCATAACGGGCGTTCAGCGCGGCCATCTTTGCCTCGTCGGCAAAATCGACCTCGTTCATTGCTGCAAGCTCTGAAAGGAAGCCGTCAAACCCCGAAGGCTGAAAGATCATCAGCATCCGCGCGGGTGCCCCACCGGCCACGCGGCACGCATGCGGCACCCCCGGCGGGACATGCATCGTTGTACCTGTCGTACACCGATACCAGTTGCCATCTACGTAGAAATCCACCTCACCTTCCAGAAAATAAAAGGTTTCGGCATGGCTGTCATGGCGATGAAGGCCAAGTGCAAAGCTGGCCTTCAGATTGTCTTCCATGAGCGTATAGGCGCCATCGGAATCCCGACCGGAAACCTTGACGAAGGTATGGTCGTTTTCCCAGTCATAGTTGGGGCCCTCGCCGGGCCCCAAGATCACATATCGTTCGTTCATGGCACCTCAGTCCAGGGTTACGCGCGCAGCCGCTCGTTCGCCGGATCCCAGAGCGGTTGGTCCTCTTGTACCACAGCGCGGTATTTCTGACCGTAGATTTCCACTTCAAGTTCGGTGCCCGGGTTGGCCGCCTCGGTCTTGACCATGCCCAGCGCAATGGACTTGCCAACGCGATAGCCCCAAGCGCCCGAGGTGGTTTCACCCACGATCTCACCGTTCTGCGAGATGCAGGACATGTAGGGTGCGTCGCAATCACCGGCCTCAACGGTCAGCGTGACAAAGGCTTTCTTAACACCCTGCTGCTTTTCGTTCTGGATCGCGGCCTTGCCGGGGAAGTTCTGTGGCTTGTCCAGTTTGACGAACCTTCCCAGACCACCTTCCAACAACGAGTAGTCACTGGAAAGATCGCCCTTCCAGGTGCGGTAGCCCTTTTCGATCCGCAGCGCGTTCAGCGCATACATACCGAAGGGTGTCGCACCGGCGTCGAGGATCGCCTCGTAGATCACGGGCATGTCCTCGTTCAGGGTGTGCACTTCCCAGCCCAGTTCACCGGCGAAGGACACACGGATCAGGAGGGCCGATTTACCAGCCACGGTGGCCGCCTGATGGGTCAGCCAGCCGGTGGTCAGGTCCGCATCGGTCAGGCCCGACAGGATCTCACGCGATTTCGGGCCGGTTACGATCAGGGTGTCGCGGGTGGTGGTGACATCCTCGACGGAAACGCTGGCGGGCATGACCTTCGTCAGGATATCACGGTCATGCCACTGTGCGGTGGCGGCGGTTATCATCATGAACTCATCATCGCCCAGGCGGACACAGGACATCTCGGTCAGGATGCGGCCCCGGTCGTCCGAGATGTAAACGAGGTTGATGCGGCCAACCTTAGGCAGGCCACCGGTGATCAGGCCGCGCAGGGCCTCGGCCGCGCCTTCACCTTTGACCATGAAGCGCGAAAAACCCGGCAGGTCGAGCACACCGCAATTGTCGCGGACGGCTTCACACTCTTCCTTGATGCGCTGTTCCCACGGGCCGGAACGACTCCATGTGTGGGTGGCTTCCTCGGATGTGTCGTCGCCCGGCTTGGCAAACCAGTTGGCACGTTCCCAACCGTTATAAACACCCATGACACCGCCCAGTTCCTTGACCTTGGCATGGACCGGCGACAGCTTCTTGTCACGCGCTGCAGGCCATTCGTGGTGCGGGTAGTGCATGGCATATTCGTTGCCGTAGACTTCCATACCTTTCTGGTTGCAATAGTCCTGATCGGTGTAGTCGGTGTAGCGGCGCGGATCGACCGCCCACATGTCCCATTCGGTGTGGCCATCGACGATCCATTCGGCCAGTACCTTGCCTGCACCGCCGCCTTGAGCAATGCCAAAGGTAAAGCTGTGTGCTTCGAATGCATTTATCACCCCCGGCATAGGGCCGATCAGCGGCAGACCATCGGGCGCATAGGGGATCGGGCCGTTGATGACGCGTCCAACGCCCGAGGTGGCCATCAGCGGCACCCGCTCCATCGCGTCGGTGACAATGTCTTCTATGCGGTCCAGATCGTCATTCCACAGTTGGAACGAGAAATCTTCGGGCATCGGATCGTCTTCGTTCATCCAGTGGCCCTTGCAGTTGGGCTCGTAGGGGCCGAGGTTGAAGCCATTCTTTTCCTGACGCAGGTAGTACGAGATATCCACGTCGCGCAGCAGCGGCAGCTTGCCGCCATGTTCTTTGGACCACGCTTCAACCTCGGGCACTTCGTCTGTCAGCAGGTATTGGTGGCTCATGACCATCGCGGGCACGGTGCGGCCGCCATATGGCTTGAACATCTCACCCACGCGCTGCGCGTAGTAGCCGGCGGCATTCACCACATAGTCACATGCGATGTCGCCTTTTTCGGTGTGAACGGTCCAAGTTCCGTCGTCATGCTGGGTCACGCCTGTTGCAGGGCAGAATCGGATGATCTTCTGGCCCATATCGCGGGCACCTTTGGCCAGAGCCTGAGTCAGCTGCGCCGGGTCGATATCACCGTCAGTGGGGTCATACAATACACCTTCGAGGTCATGGGTTTCCAGGAACGGATAGCGTTCCTTGGCCTGTTCCGGGGTCCACATTTCCATCGGAATGCCCTGGTACTTGCCCATAGCCATGGCGTGTTCGAATTCCTGCATCCGCTCTTTGCTATGCGCCAGACGGATCGAGCCCGAAACGTGATAGTTCATCGGGTAGTCGACCTCTTCGGCCAAACCCGAATACAGCTCGGTTGAATAGCGCTGCATGTTCATGATCGCCCAAGAGTTCGAAAACGTGGGGACGTTGCCCGCTGCGTGCCATGTCGAACCGGCAGTCAGTTCGTTTTTTTCCAGTAGAACGCAGTCGGTCCAGCCTTTCTTGGCCAGATGATACAGGGACGAACAGCCAATGACGCCGCCGCCGATGATGACCACACGGGCCTTGGTTGGAAAATCACTCATGTGTTTTGATCCTCTTTTACTGTGCCCGCTGGGGCAGATCGTCTGTGATGTCGTAGTAGTCGCCCTTGTCGGCGACAAAGATGTGCCGGGCGAGACTCAGTCCGGTGGGTTCGCTCAGGGCGCCCATGGAAATGGAAGTCGTGTCCTCGTCATTGTGATGCCAGAACAGGAACGAACCGCAGGCGCTGCAAAAGCCGCGCCGCGCGGTGTCTGATGCCCGGAACCAGCGCAGCGTGTCGCTGGCGGTAAAGCTGAGGTTGTCTTGATGGGTCGTTGTCGAGGCCCAGACATGGCCCGACTGCTTTCGGCACTGGCCGCAATGGCAGGCCGAAGGCGGCGACAGATCGCCGTCGATGGTAAACGAAACAGCGCCGCATAGGCAGGAACCGGTATGCATGCGATTATCTCCTTGCTGCTGGCGCATGGATGAGCACATGCCCGACCCCACCAAAGCTGAATGCAGGACCCGACATGTCAGTACACTGGCGGCGCTATGACCCAGATGGCCACTGCGGGCTCATCATAGGGATTGGCCCATTGGTAAGGCTCGTTCTTGATGCGAAAACTGTCCCCCGGACCGACTGAAAACACGCGCCCCCCGATCACCAGATCCAAACGACCTGAAACCATATAGCCGACCTCTTGCGTGGGACGGTCTGCTGGGGTCTGCATTTTTGAATGCGGCTCGAACGTGGAATGCACCATTTCAAAGTCATCGGTCAGATCGGGCGAAAGCAGCTCTTCGATCAGCCCTTCCTCGCCCGAACCCATCGGGCGGCGCGATCCGGCGCGCACGACATACCCCTGCTCCGCCACCGGCACCGAGGAATGCGCGAACAACATCGACATCGGCACACCCAGGCATTCGGCGATCTGGCGCAGGTCCGAGATCGAAGGGTCCGACATGTCCCGCTCAACCTGACTGAGCCATCCGACCGATCGGTTCAGACGCTCGGCAATTTCGGTCAGCGTCAGCCCGCGCGCCTTACGCAGGGCGCGGATATCTAAGCCTAGCGTCGCACTTTGGGGGGCCTGACTGTTCAACGGTCGCTCCTAGCTGTCGTGAAATTTTTACCTTGTTTTTCACGATGACCCGAATCGGTGAAAATTCCAAGAAATTTTTCACCCGAACAGAGAAATCATCGGACATCCGCCAATTGATCC
The DNA here is from genome assembly GCF_059609725.1 of Ruegeria sp. YTSC199. Classification (NCBI taxonomy): domain Bacteria; kingdom Pseudomonadati; phylum Pseudomonadota; class Alphaproteobacteria; order Rhodobacterales; family Roseobacteraceae; genus Ruegeria; species Ruegeria sp. YTSC199. The sequence goes on along the minus strand of NZ_JBXWMF010000014.1, from coordinate 109,123 downwards.
TTACGAAAGGCTTGGCGCTATTGCGGAACCGACTGGTTCGGTGTCGAGTCGCTCCCCTGGATCAGACCCCGGTTTGGCTGAGCAAATAGCCCAGCGATTGTTCCAGGCCCGTATCAAGCTGTGAATTGATGAACGCGATATCCTGGGAACTGATCGCGCCGTGCTTGCCCTGTCGCTTTTCGGGTGGCATGACGCCCAAGGATTGTTCAGGCCAGTCGAACGGGCGCAGGTCCAATTCAAAACCGCGAGAAATCGCATTTGGAGCGAATATAGCCCGCAAACCCCAGGTTCCGCATCGCATCCGTACAATGCCAGGGTTTGTCACACATGCTTTTCACTCAATCATAGGGATCACGCACCGAAACCACGACCAAAGTGCCCTTGGCGATGCCTGTCCCCTGAACAAGGCCGTGTTTCCATCCAAGTTCGGAAATAACGTTCAGGCCAAGTGTATGACGAAGAACAAGCTCGCTCACATTGGTCCCCGGGGACCGTTCGCCAAATACAGCAACGCGCCGAATGGGCGCGCCGTACAAGCGATTGATCAGTATTCCGTCTGTTCCCAGCAAGCGCGACCCTCTAATGCCTCAGATTCTGCATAACGCGTGCGAAAAACAGGTGAGGGATTAAACGCTTTCAAAACACGTGCTTAGGATATCCTGCAATTTATCGGCATCACGTTGCGAGAACGCGTCTGGCTGGTTGCTATCGATGTCGAACACCGCAATTACGTCCCCCGATGCGTCCCGCACCGGCAGCACCAGTTCGGATCGGGTGGACGACGCACAGGCGATGTGGCCCGGAAACGCATCCACGTCCGGTACCAGCTGCACCTCGCCGGTGCGGGCCGCCGCCCCACAGACGCCGCGATCAAAAGGAATGACCAGACAGCCATGCCCGCCCTGATAGGGACCGATCTTCAACAGGCCGGGCTGAGTCACCCGATAAAACCCGGTCCAGTCAAAGCGGTCGTCGGCGTGGTGCACCTCGCAGGTGACCGTTGCCATCAGGGCGACCTGATCCGTTTCGCCTGCTGTCAGGGCGGCAATGGTTTTTGCGAGCGTGTCGTAATCAACAGTCATGTTCGGTCTTATTCCGTGTTGGGCGGGGGCGCCGCCCGCTCTTGAGCCGATGACTCAATTCACCCCCGGAGTATTTTCAAAAAGATGCGGCGTCAAACGCGTTCGATGGCGATGGCGGTACCTTCTCCTCCACCGATGCAAATGGCCGCAACACCGCGTTTAAGGTTCCGCTTTTCCAGCGCGTTCAGCAGCGTGACCATGATCCGCGCCCCCGACGCTCCGATCGGGTGGCCCAACGCACATGCACCGCCATTAACGTTCACCTTATCGCGCGGCAGGCCCATCTCGTGCATGAAAGCCATGGGGACGACGGCGAAGGCTTCGTTGACCTCCCAAAGGTCCACATCATCTTGGGACCAGCCGATGGTTGAGAGCAACTTTTGCGCTGCCGGAACCGGAGCCGTCGTGAAAAGACCGGGTGCCTGCGCATGGCTGGCGTGACCGACGATCCGGGCACGCACCGTCAGGCCCTGTGCCTCGGCAGCTTCGGCCGATGCCAGCACCAGCGCGGCGGCACCATCAGAGATCGATGAGGAATTGGCCGCCGTCACCGTGCCGTCCTTGCGGAAGGCGGGTTTCAGCGTCGGGATTTTGTCAGGTCGCGCGGATTGCGGTTGCTCATCTTGGCCAAAAGTGACCTCACCCTTGCGAGTGCGGGTGGTGACCGGTGTAATCTCGCCCTCGAAGGCGCCGTTTTCCTGCGCCGACAAGGCATTCGCAAGCGATTTCAGCGCGTATTCGTCCTGCGCCTCGCGGGTGAACTGGTAGGCTTCGGCGCAGTCCTCGGCAAAGGTGCCCATCAGGCGGCCCTTGTCGTAGGCATCCTCGAGCCCGTCCAGGAACATATGATCGACCACCTGACCGTGTCCAATCCGCGCGCCGCCGCGCATTTTTGGCAGCAGGTAGGGGGCGTTGGTCATGCTTTCCATTCCGCCCGCGATCATCGTGTCGGCGTGGCCCAGAGCGATCTGGTCAAAGGCCATCATCGCGGCCTTCATCCCCGAGCCACACATCTTGTTCAGGGTCGTGGCGGGCACCTCTTCGCCCAGACCCGCAGCAAACCCGGCCTGTCGCGCTGGCGCCTGGCCCTGCCCAGCGGGCAGAACACAGCCCATCAGAACCTCATCCACCGTGTCCGCACCCGCACCCTGCAGCGCGGCACGGATGGCGGTCCCACCCAACTCGGCGGCTGCCACGCCGTCAAACATCCCCTGAAATCCACCCATGGGTGTGCGCGCGGCCCCGGCGATAACAACCTGTTTCATCGGCGTGTTCCTCCTCTTTTTCCATCCGATGGATACCGAATGGTAAGAATTGCCGTCTAGCGTATTTCTACTAGCGAATTTCAGATTAGAGGACCGTCGCGCATGGCCCTGACCAGCACAACGACCGACGAAACCCAGATTATCAAAGTACATTCAGACCGGATTGATGCGGCCATGGCTATCCAGTTCAAGGAAGACATGCGCAACGAGGCCGTAGGCGGCGCAACAAGGGTGGTGCTGGACTTGAGCAGCGTTGAGTTCATCGATTCAAGCGGGCTGGGCGCCATTGTCGCCTCGATGAAGCAGCTTGGCAACGACCGCAGACTGGATCTGGCCGGGCTGCATCCGTTTGTCGAAAAGGTGTTTCGACTGACCCGCATGGACACGGTCTTCAAACTTTACCCGACGCTGGATGACGCTTTGTCGGCCACCGCCAGCTGACCCTCCTGACCATCTGAATAGGCCCAATGCCCATGTGTAACGGCAAATGTTTGGATCTGAGCTTTGCAGCGACCGAGTCTGAAGCCAGCGCCGGTATTGCGCAGCTCAGCAGATGCCTTGCGACACAGGGGCTGCCGCAACACAAGGCGGGCGGCGTGAAGATTGCTCTGGCCGAAGCGATCAATAATGTTGTGGAACATGCCTATGCCGATGTGACGCCCGCAAAGGTCAAGGTGCGATGCCGCCTGCACCGGAACTGGCTGGATATCGTGATCTCCGACACCGGCAACCCCCTGCCCGGGTTTCAGGTACCGGACGGGGTTCCGGCACCCTTGGGATCAACCATCGACGAACTGCCAGAAGGTGGGTTCGGCTGGTACCTGATCCACGAATTGACCAGCGATATCCGGTATGAACGCTCCGATGGCTGCAACCGGCTGTCGCTGCGGTTTGACTTTCCCGATCCCGCCTGACGGCAAGAAAACGTCACAATAAGGCCCAGATCGAACCATTGTAGCGCCGCAAACAACGGGCAAAAAGATACCTGTAGCTCAGATAGCTTCCCTCGGCGTCAAGTGTCACAGCCCCCACCCAGTGAACGGCGCCGAGGAACTTCTCCCTCATTTGACTGGACAAGTACTGACCGCGCGATACCTTCGGCGCGTTCAAATCGGGGAAAAGCATCATGCGGGATTTTCACACTCCGGGCCGGTCCGAAGTTCTGGCGACCGAAGGGATGTGCGCCACGTCGCACCCTCTGGCGGCGAAGGTGACCGTGGATATTCTTGCACGGGGCGGCAACGCGATGGATGCAGCCATTGCCGGGGCTGTCCTGCTGGGCATTTGCGAACCTCAGATGACGGGGTTGGGGGGCGATTGCTTTGCCCTCTATAACCGAGCTGGAGAGGATGAGATCCGCGCCCTGAATGGTTCGGGCCGTGCGCCTGCCGCATTCAATGCAGAGAAACTGCGGCTGCAAGGATTGACTGCGGTACCACTAAACACGCCGGACGCTGTGACCATCCCCGGCGCAGTTGATGCATTCTGTCATCTGGCGGAATCCGAGGGCAAGCTGGGGCTGGATGTCATCCTGCAGCCCGCCATTCACTATGCCGAGACCGGTGTACCGGTTGCGCCAAGGGTTGCTTTGGACTGGGCGGCCGGGGTGACCACCCTGCAAGGGGCGGCGCGGGCGCATTATCTGATCAATGACAAGGCACCCGGGATTGGGCAGGTTTTCCAATCCTCCGGTCAGGCTGAGGTCCTGCGCCAGATTGCCCGGAACGGGCGGGACGCATTTTATTCCGGTGACATTGCCGAGGATATGATCGCCGCGCTGGCCCAACGGGGTGGTACCCATACGGTTGAGGATTTTCTTGCCACTGCCTGCACCGAAACCCAACCCGTCAGCGGCTTGTACAACGGGCTGGAACTGGTCGAGCACCCGCCTAATGGTCAGGGCGCCACTGCAGTTTTGCTGCTGAACATACTCAAGAATTTCAACCTCGCCAGCCTCGACCCGTTCGGGGCCGAACGCCTGCATATCGAGGCTGAAGCCTCAAAACTGGCCTATGACGCCCGCAACCGGTTTATAGCCGATCCCGATCACACAACGCACGCGGATCGATTTCTGGATCAGGACGTGGCCGATAGGCTGGCCGCGCTGATCGACCCACAGCGCGCGATGCCTGCTGCGGCCCCGCTGACCGAAGCCATTCACAAGGACACCGTCTATATCACAGTGGTAGACCGGGACAGGATGGCGGTCTCGCTGATCTATTCCATCTTCCACAGCTTCGGCTCGGGGATCGCGTCCGAAAAATATGGCATTCTGCTGCAAAACCGCGGGGCTGGCTTTACCCTGCAAGCAGGTCACCCCAATGAGTTGAGCGGCGGCAAACGCCCTATGCACACTATCATTCCCGGGTTTCTGAAACAAAATGGCCGGGTCGTGATGCCGTTCGGAGTTATGGGCGGCGCCTATCAGCCCACCGGTCACGCCCGGTTCGTGTCAAACCTGACCGACCACGAACTGGCCATGCAGGCCAGCATCGACGCACCGCGTGCTTTTGCGAACGACGGCGTATTGAAGCTTGAACGCGGAATTTCGCCCAACGTGGCTCAACAATTGTGTGAAATAGGTCACACTGTTGAAGCTTCGGAAACGCCGCTGGGCGGAGCACAGGCCATTCGAATCTGCGAAAATGGCGTTCTGATGGGCGCAAGTGACCCACGGAAAGACGGTTGCGCGCTCGGGTATTGACCGGTGAACGCGCGGCCAAAGAACCTCAGTTCAGATGGAAGTGCAGCGGATAGGACCCGTTTTCGAACGGACCGAACATGTCGGGGATATCCGGATGCTCAACCGGTTCGCCGGACTGGTCCGCGACCAGATTTTGTTCTGAAACATAAGCAACATAGAAGGATTGGTCGTTTTCCGCCAACAGGTGATAAAACGGCTGATCCTTGATTGGGCGGCTGTCTTCGGGAATGGCCTGATACCACTCTTCGGTATTCGAAAACTCTGCATCCACGTCAAAAATCACCCCTCGGAAGGGATGTTTCTTGTGACGGACCACCTGACCCAGGCGGTACTTGGCATGTGTCTTCAGCATTGTTTCTGCCCCCACTGAACTTACTACCTGTTTCCGGGCTGAAAAGCCAATCATTGATCCGAAATCAAAGGAAACAGTCTGTGAACCACTTGCTGACAGTCCGCTAATATGTGGCCCGGTTCTTTGTGTTGGCCAACGGGGATCATGACCACAATATTTCTGTCCACAGGCGCATTGCATCCAATTCGAGCTAACGTTCTGCAACGATTGTGATTCCCTAAAAGTTCAATCTGCGCTAGAATAAAAGAAAAAGGCACGAGGCACATGAGCAGAATTCTTATCGTACTCTTCGGGGTGCTGCTTCTGGCATCCTGTGGGGGTGGCTCTAAACAGCCGCCCAGCAAACTGAATGACGCGTGCAGCATTGCGCGCGAGCGGCCCGAATACATGAAGGCCTTCAAAAGCACCGAACGGAGATGGGGCGTCCCGGTTCATGTGCAGATGGCGACGATCTATCAGGAAAGTCGTTACAAGCACGATGCCCGCACGCCGCATCAATACGTTCTGGGCGTGATCCCGATGGGCCGTCAGAGCAGTGCTTATGGCTTTAGCCAGGCACTGGACGGAACCTGGGAGCAATACCAAAAAGAAACTGGGAAACGCCGTGCCAAGCGGGATCGCATCCGCGATGCGTCGGATTTCATCGGTTGGTACATGAACAAAAGCTACGAGCGGAACGGCATTCACCCCGGCGACACGCGCAACCAATACCTCGCTTATCACGAGGGTCATACTGGTTACGCACGCGGCAGCCATTACAGCAAGACCTGGTTGCTGAACGTCGCCAATGACGTGGATGCGCGGGCCAAGCTGTACCAGGCGCAGCTGTCCGGTTGCCGTTATTGACGGGCTAGCGGGTCAGCGATCGCCTGACCCGCTTCTTTTCGATTTCGAGAAAAGATCGCGGCTCAGGCTTTTGCCCGTGTCCAGTTGCCCCAGCAGCACGGTTGTCTGGGTGCCTGCGTTGTCATGAATGACCCATTTTCGCAGCTCGATCGGATTATCTGTGAACATCAGCTCGATTCGTCCGGACTCAGGGTTTTTCGGGTCCTGAGCGGTCACGACTGTGGCTGTGCCGTCGAAATTATGAGCCACGACCATATTTGCCTGACCCAGATTCACGTTGCGCGCCAGGACCAGTGACAACGGTGTGCGCTTTAGCGGGTATTGCTCGGCTGGCTGGTTCGATTTTGGGTCAAAAATCTGCACCGTGCCCGTGTTGGCCAGAACAACCGCGCTGTTAGGCGGATCATATTCGAACCGCATCTTGCCGGGCCGCTGCAACCACAGCTTGCCGGTGCTCAGCGAGCCATCGTCGTTGACCTGAGTGAAAGTCGTCTGAACAGTTTTCAGGCCGTTCAGATAGTTGGAAATCTGCGACAGCGGCAGTTTTTCGGCCGCCCAGGCGGCAGGTGCGGCCAGGGTCAGGGCAAGGGCAAAAGCAATCTGTTTCATGCGTCACAGATATGCGCTCTGCCCTTGTTATTAAATATCCTACTGCTCGGGGACGAGAATTTCCCGCTTACCGACGTGATTTGCCGCCGAAACAACGCCTTCGTCCTCCATCTGCTCAACCAACCGCGCGGCCTTGTTGTAGCCGATGGCAAGTTTCCGCTGGATGTATGAGGTCGAGCATTTGCGATCCTTGATCACAATCGCCACCGCCTGATCATAGAGCGCATCCTCACCATTGGTGTTGCCACCGGTGTTTAGCCCCAGAACCGCGTCGATATTGTCGGCCTTTTCTTCGGCCGGGCCATCGACCACACCGCTCATGTAGTCCGGCGGGCCGAACTGTTTCAGGTGGTTGACGATTTCTTCAACCTCTTCATCCGACACAAACGGCCCGTGGCAACGGGTGATCTTGGCGCCGCCGGCCATATATAGCATGTCGCCCTGCCCAAGCAGTTGCTCGGCGCCCATCTCGCCCAGAATTGTGCGACTGTCGACTTTCGAGGTCACCTGGAACGAGATCCGCGTCGGGAAGTTCGCCTTGATCGTACCAGTGATCACGTCGACCGATGGACGCTGCGTCGCCATGATCAGGTGAATACCCGACGCCCGCGCCATCTGCGCCAGACGCTGAATACAGGCCTCGATCTCTTTGCCCGCGACCATCATCAAGTCGGCCATTTCGTCGACGATGACAACGATGTAGGGCATCGCCTCGGGTGCGAATTCCTCGGTTTCGAACACGGGTTCGCCGGTTTCATCGTCAAATCCGGTCTGGACCGTGCGGCTGAACATCTCACTCTTGGCGAGCGCATCCTTAACGCGGCCGTTGTAGCCGGCGATATTGCGGACGCCCATCTTGGACATCTTGCGATAGCGGTCCTCCATCTCGCCCACGACCCATTTCAGGGCCACAACCGCCTTTTTCGGGTCGGTCACAACGGGCGACAGCAGATGCGGGATGCCATCATAGACAGACAATTCCAACATCTTCGGGTCGATCATGATCAGGCGGCATTCGTCCGGTGTCAGCTTGTACAGAAGCGACAGGATCATCGTGTTGATCGCCACCGACTTACCGGAACCGGTGGTCCCAGCGATCAGCAGGTGGGGCATCTTAGCCAGGTTCGCCACGACGGATTCACCGCCGATATCCTTACCCAACGCCAGAGGCAGCGCGTGGTTTCCGTCGCCAAAGTCACGGCTGGCTAGGATCTCGCGCAGAACCACCATCTCACGGTTCTCATTCGGCAATTCGATACCAATCACGGACCGCCCGGGCAGGGTCGAAACCCGCGCTGACAGGGCAGACATCGACCGGGCGATATCGTCGGCCAGACCGATCACACGGCTGGCTTTCAGGCCCGGGGCCGGTTCCAGTTCATACATGGTAACGACTGGGCCGGGGCGCACGCTGACGATCTCACCCTTGACGCCGTAATCATCCAGAACGTTTTCCAGCATCCGCGCGTTTTCTTCCAACGCCTCATCGCTCAGGTGATGGCGCTGAATGCTGGCCGGATTTGACAAAAGACCCAACGGCGGAAGCTCGAAATCGGAATGCCTGTCCTCAAAAGACAGCGCAGGCTGTGCCTCGGCCTGTGCGCGGCGCGAGGGCGACGGAGTACGGCGGACGGGTTGCGCCACCACCGGTTTGCGCGGCTCAGCTACCGGAATTTTCATCGCCGGACGCGGCTGCGGTGCGGGTTCGGGAGCGTCTTCGAACACGGCCTCGTCATCAAAATCCGGCTCGTGCGCGAAGTCCTCATGCAGCGGTTCCTGCTGCCATTCGGGCGCGGAGTCCGCTGTCAACATCGGCTCGGGAGGCAGACCAGCCGACGTTATCGGCGGTTCAGGTGGCAAGTCTTCCCCACCTCTTGAGTTCAGGATCAACGGGTCCGGACCACGGCCCCGCCCCTTGGTCAGCGGCAGGTTCGGATCATGCTCGGGCGCCATCTCGCCAGCAGCGACCTTGCGGTTACGCACAGCGGCGGAGATTTTCGAGCGAATACGATCCTCGCCCGGCATCTCGTCAAAGCCCATAACGGGCTCGGGATCGACCAGTTCAGGTTCGGGCATCGGATCAGGGCGGCGGATCAGGCTGGGCATCCGCGCCAGCAGGCCGATTTTTGCGGGTTCGGGCTCGTCAAATTCCGGCTCTTCGAAGATCGGGCCGGCATCGACAAAATCATCCTCAAACACGGCTTCGGCAGCCTCGGCACGCGCAAACTTACGCTCCTCCCACTGGGCGCGACGATCACGGGCGGCTTGCGCAGTGGCCGTCGCCCCACGGCCCAGCAGGTTCATCAGCATGTCGTAAGACATAACTAAACCCATCAAGAAGGCGCGGAATCCTTTGCGTACATCGGCCTTGGTGAAACCCAGAACAAAAACACCCAACGCCAGCATCCCGGCGGCCATCGCCAGCGACATCAGCTTGACCATGAAATGCGAGGAGATCGGCAGCAAAGTCAGCAACGCCCCCATTACGGTATCACCAAACAGGCCACCCAGACCAAAACTGTGGGTCGCGCGCCAGGCCTCACCCGGTACCAGCGTTGCCGCGTAAACCGAAACAATGGCAATCCAGATCGGGGCGAAGATCAGACGCGCGACCGCACGTTCTTCACCGAAATGCCCGGCGAAACGCACGCCCCAACCGATCAACACCAGCGCGATACTCCAGCTGCCCCAGCCGACAATCATGAACAACGGTGCAGCGATCGATGCCCCAATCCGACCCAACCAGTTCTGCACCGGCGCATCGGTCGACACCATCCAGTTCGGATCATCCGGCGTGTAGGACCAGATCATCGCCGCGGCAGCCAGCCCCAACAGAATCAGGGCGATCCCGATCAGTTCCTTGCTGCGCCGCTCGATGGCGGCTTGCGTCGTGCTGTCCAATAATGGATCGCGGTTTCGCGCGTTCAATGATGCCATTTTGCCCTCGTACCTCACGAATAGATGCAGTCGCGGAGCTTGATCAGCCCTTGCTGCAACTCTGTTTTTGGGGCCACCAGAGCGACCCGGATAAATTGCTCGCCCGGGTTTTGCCCCGGATCACCTTGAGAAAGATATGCGCCCGGCAGCACCCGAACGCCGGTCCGCTGCCACAGCTTCAATGCAGTTTCTTCACCGTCGTCGACCGGCAGCCACAGGAAGAACCCGGCTTCGGGCGGCATATAGCCCTGAAGGCCCGCGAACACCTCATCGGCAATCGCGTATTTTTCCTGATAAAGCGCGCGATTTTCGACGACATGCTCTTCGTCCGCCCAGACACGGGCCGCGGCGGCCTGCAACGGCAACGGCAGCGGTGCCCCCGCATAGTTGCGCAACTGCTTGACCTGTTTGATCGACTCCGGGCCGCCAGCGATCAGACCTGACCGCAATCCGGCCAGGTTCGACCGTTTTGACAGCGAGTTGAACAACGTAACCCGCTCGGGGTCGGCACCCAGTTCCTGTGCCACAGTCAGCGCGCCCGTGGGGGCTTCATTGCGATAAATCTCGGAATAACATTCGTCGGCGAAAATGCGGAAATCGTATTTCTCGGCCAGTTGGATTAATTCAACCCAATAGTCTCGCGAGGCCACAGCCCCCTGCGGGTTGGCGGGCGAACAGATATAAGCCGCGACGGTGCGGTTCAGAACATCCTCGGGCAGGCCCGTATAGTCTGGCAGATGGCCCGTGGCAGCAGTCGCGGGCACAAAAACAGGCTCGGCCCTGACCGAGATCGAAGCGACCATGTAAACCTGATAGAACGGATTCGGGCACAGGATTACCGGTTTCCGGCCGTTTTTTTCCTCGGGGCACAGCGCCATGGCAGCGTTATATAGGCCCTCGCGCGTACCATTCAGGGCCATCACGTTGGTGTCCGGACCCATCTGCACGCCATAACGGCGGCTGATCCAGTCAGTGATCGCACCCCGCAGCTCGGGCGAGCCTTCATTCGGCGGATAGCCCTGAAAACCTGCTGCGTTTTCGGTGATCACATCCGTCACCCACGCCGGAAAGTCATGCATCGGCGCACCGATGGTCATGTGAATCACCTCTCCGCCCGGTTGGTGGTGGTCCAACAGGGTGCGCAGACGCGGGAATGCGTATTCCGGTAGGTTCGAAAACCGCTCGGGGAAATTCATAACTGTTGCCTCAATACCGGGATCATTTTCGCCCCGTTTTTTTGGCAGATTACAGGCCGCACCCCGCTTCGTCCAGACAAAGAGGTGCCGAATCAGGGGATTGTGGCATTCAGGCCAAAGCGGCCTCGGCTGCGGATCCTAGCCTTAACAACACCTCTTCCGAGCCCGGATAGCCCATCATCATCACCCCGCAGCCGGGCGTTCCAGTGGGCAATGTCAGCGCGGCCAACCCCATCAGGTTACCAATCCGGGTGTTGCGGAGGGCCAGCAGGTTTTCGGCGACATAATAGTCATGGTCGGTCATCAGCCGGTCCAGATTCGGCGGCAGGATGGGAGCGGTCGGGACCAGAACCGCGTCAAACCCTGCGGTGGCTGCATCCCATGCGGCGCGGCTAGCCTTCAGCTTGGACCAGGCGGCAATATAGTCGGGGCCAGAGGCGTTTTTTCCAGCGCGGAAGCGTTCCAGAATCTCCGGGTACATCGCGTCAGGGTTGGCCTCGATCACATCGCGCCACAAGCCATAGGCTTCGGTTGTATAGAGAATGCCAGATAGCCCCATCGCCTCGTTCAACTCGGGCACTTCAAGGGGCACAATCTCGGCCCCCGCTTCCCGCAGACAGTCCAGCGCATCCTCGAAGGCCTTGCGCGGTGCGTCCCGCAGATCGTCTTTGGCGACGTTCTGCAGGTCCGCGAATCGGCGCCCCTTCAGGCTGGCGCCACGCAAATCAGCTGGGGAACTGCCTTCCAGCAAGGCCAGCAGATGTGCCGCATCCTCGACCGACCGGGCCAGCGGGCCAGCGGTATCGAAGCGCAGGCACAAGGGCACCACCCCTTCCAGACTGACCCGCCCGGCAGTGGTTTTCAGCCCCACCAGATTGTTCCAAGCCGCCGGAATGCGCACCGAGCCGCCCGTATCCGAACCGATTCCACCGGCCGCCAAACCCCAGGCCACCGACGCTGCCGCCCCCGAGGATGAGCCGCCGGGCACAGCGTCTTCATCATCAATACACGGCGGGGTTCCTGTGACCGGGTTCAGGCCCAGCCCGGAAAAGGCTAACTCACTCATATGGGTTTTGCCCAGGCAAACGGCACCCAACGCAGTGGCGTTGCGCACGACGACGGCGTCCGCTTCGGGCACGCGGCCTTTCAACAGCGCCGTTCCGGCCTCGGTCCCGGTCCCGGCAGTATCGAACAGGTCTTTCCAACTGATCGGCACCCCATCCAGCAGCGACAGGCGCAAGCCCAGCTTGGCGCGCTCTTGCGCGGCCTTGGCCTCGGCGCGGGCGCGTTCGTGGGTAACGCGGGCATAGATCCGCTCGCGGTGATGATGCGCGTCGATGGCAGACAGATAGGTTTCAGTCAGCTCAACCGGATCGATCCGCCCCATGCCGATGCCCCGGCCCAGATCACACGCCGTCATGGTTAGCCAGTCCTGCATCCCAGCCCCCCTTTGAAAAATCCTGCTCATCGGACGGTAGCGACAGGACCGCACATGGACAATCCCGAAAGGCCGCGCATATTGCGGGGCATGGAACAGAAGACCGATATCCTGATCGTTGGCGGCGGCCTCAATGGCCCGGCCCTAGCACTGGCTCTGGCGCAGACGGGCCATTCCGTCACCGTAATTGACGCACTGGCCGAGAAGGTGCGCAAGAATGCAGCCTTTGACGGGCGCGCCTATGCGCTGGCGCTGGCGTCTAAACGCCTGTTGGACACGATCGGGGTGTGGGATCACGTGGCCGAACACGCCCAGCCGATGTTGGAGATCAAGGTCACCGACGGGCACGCGGGCACAGGACCGTCACCATTTTTCATGCATTTCGACCATGCCGAGATCGAAGAAGGTCCGATGGGTTACATGGTCGAAGATCGCCACCTGCGCCGAGCCTTTCTGGACGCAATGACCAAGGAAAAGGGCATCACCCAGATCAGCGGCCGGACGGTCATGGCGCAAGAGGTCGACGCGAACGGCGTAACCCTGACGCTGGACGATGACAGCACTGTTACGGGCTGCCTGCTGGTCGGTTGCGACGGGCGCCGTAGCGGTACCGCCGCGCGCGCCGGCATAAAGCGCAGCGGGTGGGATTACGGACAGACCGCACTGGTCTGCGCCATCGAACATGACCTGCCCCATCACGGTATCGCACACCAGTTCTTTATGCCCCCCGGCCCGCTGGCCATCCTGCCGTTGACCGGCAACCGCAGCTCGATCGTCTGGAGCGAACGGACTGATACCGCACAGCGCATCGACGCCCTGCCCGAGGCCGAATACCTGCAGGTTCTGCGCCCACGGTTCGGAGATTTTCTAGGAGATATCCGCCTGCAGGGAGACAGGTTCACCTACCCGCTCAACCTGACCATCGCCAATTCATTCATCGGTGACCGCTTGGCTCTGGTCGGAGACGCGGCACACGGCATGCATCCTATCGCCGGTCAGGGCCTGAACGCCGGGCTCCGCGACGTAGGCGCGCTGGCCGAGGTGCTGACGCTGGCCGGGCGGCGCGGTGAGGATATCGGCTCGGTCCTAGTTCTGGAACGCTATCAGGAATGGCGCCGCTTCGACACGGCCGCGCTGGCAATGGCGACGGATGCATTCAACAAGTTGTTTTCCAACGACAACCCACTGCTGCGTGTTGGGCGAGATATCGGGATGGGGATCGTCGGCTCCCTGCCCGGATTGCGTCGCGGCTTCGTGCGTGAGGCCGCCGGGCTGACCGGTGACCTGCCGAAACTGCTGCAAGGCCGCTCAATTTAGTCGAGCGTACGCGCCTCGTCGACCAACATCACCGGGATACCATTGCGGATCGGAAAGGCCAGACCCGCCGCCTTCGAGATCAGCTCTTGCTTTTCAGCGTCATATTGCAGCGTGGTATGGGTCTGCGGGCAGATCAGCGCCTCAAGCATGTGGCGGTCAAAGGGGTGTTCGGGATCGGTCATTGCAGTTTTTCCTCATTCGTTCCGCCGCGCATGGCGAATTCTATCAATGTCACCAAAGTCTCGCGTCGGGTGCGCAGGCACGGGGCCTCAAGCAACGCCTGTTTCTCTTCGGGGTCGAAATCCAGCAGCATCGACAATGAATTTACCAGCAGCTCATCATCAGCGTCTTTCAACGTATCCCAGTCCGTCGACAGCTGACGTGAGGCAAAGAAGCGTTCCAGCAGGTACAGAAACTGCGATCGATCGAAGCTTTTGTCCAGCTCGGCCTTGCCCAGATCGCGGTCAAACCCGCCCCATGACACGGCGCAGCGCCGATAGGGCGTAAAGGCGTCCAACTCCGACGTGATGCGAAACCGGGAAATACCGGTCAGCGTGATCAGATAACGGCCATCTTCGGTTTCTGAAAACTGCGTCACCCGCCCGGCGCAGCCGATCTTGTGCAGTTTGTCTTCATCGCTCTGACAGGGGTTCGGCTGCACCATGCCAATCAGTCGTTCCTGCGTTTTCAGGGCATCGTCCAGCATTTGCAGATAGCGCGGCTCGAATATATGCAGCGGCAGGCGCGAACGGGGCAGCAACAGCGCCCCGGGCAATGGAAAAACGGATACCGTTTCCGGCAGATCAGCGGGATGCATCATGTATCCGAGTGTAGCCCTGATCCCGAATTAGGCAAATATCATCGAACTGAGTTTACGGCGACCGTTCAGGACAATCGGATCATTGGGCTTGAGCGCGTCGAAGATGGTAAACAGCTGCGCCTTGGCGGCGCCGTCATTCCATTCGCGGTCGCGGCGGAACAGTTCCAACAGCTGCCCAACGGCTTCTTCCACATCGCCATTGGCGTGCAGCGCTTGCGCCAGATCGAACCGTGCCTGATGGTTGTCAGGTTCCGCCTCAACCGCTGCAGTCAGTTCGGCCACGGGGCCGGCATCCGCGGCCTGCTTGGCCAGCTCCAATTGCGCGTGGGCGGCTTCCAACTCGACCGAGTTGGATATCTCGGCTGGTGCACCGTTCAGGATTGCCTCGGCCTGTTCCAGATCACCGGTCGCGATATGCGCGCGCGCCAGCCCGCCATAGGCTGTGGCATTGTTCGGATCTTCGCCCAAAATGGCAGCAAAAGTCTGAGCCGCGTCAGTGGCCGCGCCTTCTGACAGCATTTCTTCAGCGGCCTGAATGGCGTCGTCCAGTTGCCCGCCGGGGCTTTCACCGCCCGCGGCCTCGATCACACGGTCGACAAACGCCTTGATCTCGGACCCCGGCACAGCACCCTGAAACCCATCAACGGGCTGGCCCTTGAAGAACGCGTACACGGTCGGGATCGACTGGATGCGCAGTTGCGCGGCGATCGTCTGCGCCTCGTCCACGTTGATCTTGACCATCTTCACCGCACCCTTAGCGGCGGTCACTGCCTCTTCCAGCAATGGCCCGAGCGTCTTGCAGGGGCCACACCAAGGCGCCCAAAAATCGACGATGACCGGAGTCACCTGAGAGGTTTCGACCACATCGGCCATGAACGTGGCCTCGGTTCCGTCCTTGATCAGATCAGTTGCCTCGGGGCTGGCAGCAGCGTTCAGAAGGTCCATGGCATTCACTCTCCGGTTCGAACTCGCGCCCTATATGCAACCGCTTGTTGCAGAAACCAAGGGCCGAGTTACGCAATTACAGGTCGAAACTGGCAAAAACAGGGGCGTGGTCGCTGGGTTTCTCCCACCCACGCGCGTCACGCAGGATACGGCTGGAATTACCCGCGTTCGAGATATCGGGCGTGGCCCAGACATGATCCAGCCGCCGCCCCTTGTCCGCTGCATCCCAATCGCGGGCGCGATAAGACCACCAGCTATAAAGCTGCCCCTCGGGGATGTCCTGCCGGGTGATATCCACCCAGCCGCCCGCATCCTGCGTTTCTGCCAGCGCCTCAACCTCGATTGGTGTGTGCGAGACGACCTTAAGCAGTTGTTTGTGCGACCAGACGTCATCCTCACGCGGGGCAATGTTCAGGTCACCGACCAGAATGGATTTTTCCGGCTTTTCCGCATGAAACCAGTCGCGCATATCGGTCAGGTAATCGAGCTTTTGCCCGAATTTCTCATTCACCTCACGATCCGGAACATCACCGCCTGCGGGGACGTAGAAGTTGTGGATGGTGACACCGTTCTCCAATCGCCCGGCGATATGGCGTGCATGGCCGAGACCAGCGAAGTCCTTGTCGCCCACCTCTTCCATCGGCAGACGCGACAGGATGGCGACGCCGTTATAACCCTTTTGCCCACGGGCAATCATGTGGGTGTAGCCCAGCTCGGCGAACCCTTCAGTCGGAATCTTTTCGACCGGAGATTTGCATTCCTGCAGACACAGAACATCCGGCGCCTCTTCCTGAAGAAGTTTCAGCACGATGGGCTCACGCAGGCGGACCGAGTTGATGTTCCAGGTGGCAAGGGTAAAGGGCATGGGGGATTCCTCTGTCGCGGTTGGCGCAGACTAGCGTGACGTTTCGCCCGGCACCATGGGAAATGACAGAGACAATTGTGTTTTGAAATCGACACCGCGGCGAGCGCTCTGACCGCGATTTCTCCTACATGAAGCGTAGATGAAATTGCCTTTATGTATCAACGCCAGCATAGAAATCGAAGTCTCCGCCCCCAACATCTATGGAAAGAAAATGGAGGAGATCATGACCAAATTTAAGACACTTGGCGCCGCCGCTCTGGCCAGCACCTTTGCTTTTGCCACCCTTGCCGCCGCCGAAAACGCACCCGACCTGCGCGGGATCTGGAATGGCACCCACACAGTTGCCGCCCTGCCCAACGAACACAGCGACGGGGCACCGCGTTTCAACCAGTCCGAATGGGTTCTGGAGATAAAAGAACAACAGGACAATGCATTCTGGGGTACCAGCAAATGGAGCCGCATCGGCTCGGATCGTTGGAACGAAGGTCAGGTGACCGGAACAATCAGCCGCGATGGCTCGGGTACGATTGCCATGGTCGAAAGTCGCACTGGCGAAGACCGCAAAGTGAACGGTCTGATTGATGCCACCTTTGAAGATGGCAAAATCTATGCTGATTTCCGCAGCCTCCGCAGTGGCATGACCTACGGCACTATCCTGGAGAAAGATGGAACCAGTTAACCTATTCCCCGAGGTGGCAGATTTGCTTTCTCTTCAATCAATTTAAAGAAAAAAAGCCGGGCCATCAGGCCCGGCAGTCCAACAGGGAGGTGCATGTCATAACCCGGACATGCGCGGGTTGGGAGCAATCTAATCACACATCCAGAGTATCACTTTGATCCACGTCAATCCACAACCAGTTAAGAGACGAGCCTATATCCACCCGATTCTGTGACCAAAAGGCGCGCATTGGACGGATCGGGCTCAATCTTCTGGCGCAGGCGATAGATATGCGTTTCAAGTGTGTGGGTGGTGACACCGGCGTTATAGCCCCAGACCTCGTGCAACAGCACGTCTCGGGCAACGACGCCATCGGTCGAGCGGTACAGAAACTTGAGAATGTTGGTTTCTTTCTCGGTCAGCCGGATTTTGCGATCGTCTTCGGTTATCAGCATCTTCATCGCAGGCTTGAACGTGTAGGGACCCAGAACAAACACCGCATCCTCGGACTGTTCATGCTGGCGCAACTGCGCCCGGATACGGGCCAGCAGGACCGGGAACTTGAACGGTTTGGAAACATAGTCGTTGGCGCCCGCATCAAGACCCAGAATAGTATCGGCGTCGCTGTCATGGCCGGTCAGCATCAGGATCGGGCTTTTGACACCTTGCTTGCGCATCAGGCGGCACAATTCACGCCCGTCAGTATCCGGCAGGCCGACATCCAGAATGACCAGATCATAAATCGCTTCGCGCGCACGCTCCATCGCGGACGCCCCGTCATGAGCTTCGAACACGTCGAAGTCCTCGGTCATCACAAGTTGCTCACTAAGCGCCTCGCGCAGGTCTTCGTCGTCATCCACCAGCAGGATTTTCTTGAGCTGAGCCATGTGCGGTCCTCCTAAGCCTTTTCCACCACTTGCGCGCAGAAGATGCAATCAACAAGGTTTGCTGCAATGGTTTCACGCCCTCGTGTCTGACGCGGAGGAAATGTTTCACATTTCCGTCTTATCAGGCTACAGGAAGGCCGGATGGTTACAGGGTAACACAGATGAGTCTTGTCCCGGATATTTCAGAATTGCTGGCGCGGGCCCGCGCGGATCTGCGTATGGGCGTTCCAGTTGCCCTGACCGATGACAGCGGTTTCAGCGTACTGGCCGTTGCCACCGAGACACTGAGCGCCCAGCGGCTTGCTGATCTGCGCGGCCTTGGCGGCGAACCTGCGGTCGCCGTCACCGTGCGCCGGGCCGAGACGCTAAAGGCGCGGGCCTATGACGGTGATCTGGCCCGGGTGATCATCCCGGCAGATGCGGATATCAGCTGGGTTCAGGCCGTGGCCGATCCATCGGACGATCTGAACGCACCAATGAAAGGCCCCCTGATGACCGAGCGTCAGGGAAACGCCAACCTGCACCGCATCGCCATCGCCCTGACCAAATCCGCACGCCTGCTGCCTGCGGCGGTTGTTCTTCCCATCGAGAATGGGCGCAACTTTGCCGCGACGCATGGCCTGACATGCATCGACCACACTCGCGCCGCGCCGCATCTGGCGGATCGCAGCGCCCTGCATGAGGTGGTCGCGGCGCGCCTGCCGATGGAAGTCTCCGAGGCCGGACGGTTGCATGTGTTTCGTCCCGAGGACGGTGGTGAAGAGCATTACGCCGTCGAAATAGGTCGCCCTGATCGCGGCAAGCCGGTTCTCGCGCGGCTGCATTCTGCCTGTTTCACTGGTGACCTGATGGGCAGCCTGAAATGCGATTGTGGGCCTCAGTTGCGGGGCGCACTGGCGCAGATGGGCTCGGAAGGGGCCGGGGTGCTGCTGTACCTCAACCAAGAGGGTCGAGGGATAGGTCTGGCCAACAAGATGCGCGCCTATTTTCTGCAGGACCAAGGCTTTGACACTGTCGAGGCCAATCACCGACTGGGTTTCGAAGACGATGAGCGTGATTTTCGCCTGGGCTCGGATATCCTGAAATCACTGGGATTCAACTCGGTTCGGCTGCTGACCAACAATCCTGCGAAAATCGCCATGATGGAGAAAACCGGGATCGCTGTAAACGAACGCGTGCCCCTGAAGGTTGGTGAAACGGCCCATAACCGCGGGTACCTGGCGACCAAGGCGGCCAAGTCAGGGCACCTGCTTTGACGCCTGACGATCTGGTACTGACCCCGCGCGGCGTTAGGTTTGCCGGTCGGGTCTTTCCTTGTTCGATTGGCAAAGGCGGCTTGGCAAGTTCAAAACGCGAAGGGGACGGTGCGACACCGATGGGTACGCATCACATCGTCGGGGTGCTGTACCGGCCGGACCGGATTGCAAAACCATCTGAGTGGGCGATCCCCATCGGTCCGCGGGACCTGTGGTCGGATGACGTGCGGGATCATCACTATAACAACCTCGTCACCGCACCCTATACCTTCAGCCATGAAAAACTGCGCCGCGCCGATCCCCTGTATGATCTGGTGCTGATCACCGACTGGAACTGGCCCAATGCCGTGCCCGGCCACGGATCGGCAATCTTTATTCACCAGTGGCGCCGCCCCGGTTATCCGACCGAGGGCTGCGTTGCATTCCGCCGCGACCACCTGCATTGGATCGCTGGCAAGGTCTCGCTGGGTGCGCGGCTGATTATCCCTCCGGCTTGATCCGCTCACCGAAGATGGCGGACCCCACGCGCACATGCGTCGCGCCAAGTGCGATGGCCTGTTCGAAATCTCCGCTCATACCCATCGACAGGCCCTGAAGACCGTTGCGCTCGGCAATCTTTGCCAGCAGGGCAAAATGCAGCGACGGTTCCTCGTCAACCGGTGGAATGCACATCAACCCCTGAATTGGCAGATCCAGTTCCCGGCATTCGGCGATAAAGGCGTCCGCGTCGGCAGGTAGGATACCGGCCTTTTGCTCCTCTTCCCCGGTATTGACCTGAATGAGCAGCTCCGGGCAGGAACCGACCTCCTGCGCCAGCCGGGCCAGTGTCTTGGCCAGCTTGGGCCGATCGACGGAATGGATGGTGCTGAACAACTCCATCGCCTGCCGGGCCTTGTTGGTTTGCAGCGGTCCGATTAGGTGCAGATCCACATCCGGGTATCGCGCGGTGAAGCCCGGCCATTTGCCTGCCGCCTCTTGCACCCGGTTTTCACCGAAGCACCGGTGTCCCTGATCCAGAACAGCCTGCACACGCGCGTCCGGTTGCACCTTGGACACCGCGATCAGTTTAACGGATCCCGCGGCCCGCCCTGCGGCAGATTCGGCTTTAGCGATTCGGACAGTGATATCTTGCAGCGACATTGGTTTCCTCAATCTGCTTTCCGCGCAGGAAAACACCATGTCGGCACAAAAGAAAAGGGCAGGCCCGAAGACCTGCCCTAAAACCTTCCGGTTTCAGATCAACTTAGAAGTTGAACTGTGCACCGAAGTCAGCTTGGATGCGGCTGTCGTCGCAAACGTCGCAGTCGTTGACGCCGATACCACCGCGCAGCGATGCACCGCCGCCCAGGTCGTAGATGGCACCGATTGCGACTTCTTGCGTGTCAGCGTCGGCATTACCGTCACCGTAGGTGAACAGCAGGGTGGTTGCGGCGCCCAGGTTGTAAGCAGCCGACAGACCCCATGCGGTGCCGTCAGTTGCGTCAACTTCTGTCGCGTCGTCTGCAACAAACAGGGTACCGTTGAAATCACCCCATTCGCCACCCAGGGTCAGAACGGTCAGGCTCGGATCGCTACCACCGCCCGGCAGATCGGTTTGACCATAGGCCACGGCAGCTGTGATGTTGTTGAAGGTGTAAGTTGCGCTTACGTCCCAACGGTCAGCGTCTTGCGCGTTGCCGTTAATGGCCACAGTCTGCTGGTCGTACGATGCGCCAAAGGCGAAGTCGCCAACTGCGTACTGGAAGAACACAGCGTTCGAACCCGGGTTGTCGCCCGAAACGTAGCTCAGGAAGCTGTAATCAACGCCCGAGTACTGACCTGCGAACAGTTCCAGACCAACTTCGTTACCGTAGTAGTTTGCGAGGTTGTCGAACGAACCAGCGACGTTGCCGGCGTCAACACGCAGACCGCCGTAGATAACCGAGAAACGTGCGCCGTTCAGACGAGCGTTGTTGGCTTCGCCGTTGGCCGCGTTTTCGTCGGCTTGCATACGAACACGAGCTTCAAAGCGAACGCCACCGTCGGTTTCGGTGAAACCGTCGATGTTCAGACGGAAGCGCGAGACCAGGATTGCATCGTCGGTGTCAACGACTGCAGTTCCGGTGGTGGTTTGACCAGTGTTCACGGCACCGCCAGTGGTGGTGGTGGTCACGCCAGTGTTGAAGTTAGTAACAGCACCGGCACGGTCTTCCAGGTAGCCGATACCAAAACGGCCGTAACCGCTGAAGTTAATTCCGGATTCAGCCGCTGCGACACCTGCGGTCGCGATCAGAGCGGTCGATGCGAAGAGAACTTTTTTCATCTTGTTTCCCTCGGTTTCAAAAGTTTTTCTACTCGACACATGCCTCAGCACATGTCTCAGCACGGGAACCGTTTCGCTCTTTTTGCCCCTGACACGCAAGCTTGGCATAAATGAATGGATCGCATTGGCACAAAATTGGTGCAAGGATGCCACAGTCGGTTTTGAGGGCTGGACCGGGGCCAAACCCACGAGAATGCGACAATAATAGGGTTGTTGCTGAACGGGTCCTTGTCTAGGAGTAACATCTGACAACGTAGAGCAAAGTGAACAGGACCAGTCGACAATGCGCCTGCAGACGATTTTCGGTTTGATCATAGTGACTGCAGCCATGTCGGCCTGCGGAGAGAATCGGGGGGCCACGCCGAATCCAAAGTCATTGGCTACCGGCGGCAATTCCGAGGAGCAAGAGCTCAACGACCCGGAGCGTTCGACCATATGGGATGTGTTCAACACCGCCAATGCCGAGCAAATTACAAATGTGAATCGCTACCTGTGGGCTGCGTCGCTGGATGTGCTGAACTTCCTGCCTGTTCAGGAGGTCGATCCGTTTACCGGTGTAATCGTAACAGGTTACGGTACGCCTCCGGGTGGCGGACGCCAATACCGTGCGACCGTACACATCAGTGACCCGGCGCTGGCGGCGCGCTCTTTGTCGGTGTCGCTGCAGACCAGCGGCGGCGCTCCGGTCAGTGCGGCTACGGCACGCGCGGTCGAAGATGCTATCCTGTCCCGCGCCCGGCAGCTACGCATCGCGGACAACAAGTTCTAGCAACCCGCCGAAAATCACACTAATACCACGCCGGGTTCCTACCCGGCGTTTTCATTCACGAAGGACCGCACGATGTCTCGCTACTCGGCCAACGAAATCGAAGCAAAATGGCAAGAGGCCTGGGACAAGGCCGGGATCTTCAACGCCAACCGCGCAGCGGACAAGCCGAAATACTATGTGCTTGAGATGTTTCCCTACCCCTCGGGCCGGATCCATATGGGGCATGTGCGCAACTATACGATGGGCGACGTGATCGCGCGACACAAACTGGCGACCGGCCACAACGTACTGCACCCGATGGGCTGGGATGCGTTCGGGATGCCTGCGGAAAACGCCGCCATGGCCATCGGCGGCCACCCCAAGGACTGGACCTATGGCAATATCGCCGACATGCGCGGACAGATGAAGCCGCTGGGACTGTCAATCGATTGGTCGCGCGAGTTCGCCACTTGTGACCCTGAGTATTATGGCCAGCAGCAGGCGTTGTTCCTGGATATGCTCGAAGCCGGGCTGGTTTACCGCAAGAACGCCGTGGTGAACTGGGACCCGGTCGACATGACCGTTCTGGCTAATGAACAAGTGGAGAACGGCCGTGGCTGGCGTTCAGGCGCCTTGGTGGAACGGCGTGAACTGACCCAATGGTTCTTCAAGATTTCTGACTATTCCGAAGAACTGCTGGACGCGCTGGACACGCTGGAGAACTGGCCCGCCAAAGTGCGTCTGATGCAGGAAAACTGGATCGGCAAGTCGCGCGGCCTGCAGTTCGGGTTCGAACGCACCGACGGAGGTGAGCCAATCACTGTTTATACGACTCGCCCCGATACGCTGCTGGGCGCGTCTTTCGTCGGCATCTCGCCGGACCACCCGATTGCAAAGCAGCTTGAAGCGGAAAACCCCGAAATTGCTGATTTTGTTGCCGAATGCCGCAAGGGTGGTACCACCGAAGAGGCCATCGAAACCGCTGAGAAGCTGGGCTATGACACCGGGATTCGCGTCAAGCACCCGCTTGATCCGAATTGGGAACTGCCAGTCTGGATCGCCAACTTCATCCTGATGGATTACGGAACCGGCGCGATCTTCGCCTGCCCGGCGCACGACCAACGCGACCTCGACTTCTGCAGAAAATACGGGTTGCCCGTGGTGGACACCTTCTTTGCGCTAGACGATGACACACCAGTCGACAAGATCGCATTCGTCCCACCGAAAACCGAGAAAGTTCGCTGGGTGAACCACTTTGCCGGTCTTACCGAGGCGACCGGCGAAGAAGCTATCAACGCCACTGTCGATTTCGCTGAAAAAGCAGGTTGGGGCGAAGGCGTAACCAAGTACCGACTGCGCGACTGGGGTCTGTCCCGTCAGCGTTACTGGGGCTGCCCGATTCCCGTCGTGCATTGCGAATCCTGCGGTGTCGTACCAGAGAAAAAGGAAAACCTGCCGGTTCGGCTGCCCGACGATGTCACCTTTGACAAACCGGGCAACCCGCTGGACCGCCACCCGACATGGCGCGACTGCGCTTGCCCGTCCTGCGGAGCGCCTGCCAAGCGCGAAACCGATACGATGGACACGTTCGTCGATTCGTCATGGTATTTCGCCCGTTTCACCGCGCCGCGTGCCGAAACACCGACCGATCTGGGCGAGGCCGAATACTGGATGAATGTGGACCAGTATATAGGTGGGATTGAGCACGCGATCCTCCACCTGCTCTATTCCCGATTCTTCGCGAGGGCGATGAACATCACCGGCCATCTGCCGAAAAAGGCCATCGAACCGTTTGATGCTTTGTTCACTCAAGGCATGGTGACACACGAAATCTACCAGACCCGCGACGCTAATGGTCGCCCGGTCTATCACCTGCCTGAGGATGTCACCGACGGCAAACTGGCTGACGGTACCGAGGTTGAGATCATACCCTCGGCCAAAATGTCCAAATCCAAGAAAAACGTGGTGGACCCGGTCAGCATCATCTCGGCCTTTGGCGCTGACACTGCACGCTGGTTCGTGCTGTCCGATTCGCCGCCCGAGCGGGACGTGGAATGGACGGCCGCGGGTGCCGAGGCCGCTTACAAGCACCTCAATCGCGTTTGGAACCTCTGCGACAAGATCGGCGCACTGAAGCCCGATGCAGCCGGTGAAGGGGATGAAGATCTGCTGCGCGAGATGCACAAAACCATCCGCGACGTGACATTGGGCGTTGAAAGCTTTGGCTTCAATGCAGCCATCGCCAAGCTTTACGCCTTTACCAATACGTTAGCAAAATCCAAGGCTGGTGCTGCGGCTCAAAAGCAGGCGATCAAGACACTGGCGCAGTTGATGTCGCCAATGACACCGCATCTGGCCGAAGACATTTGGGCGCATCAGGGCGGGGAAGGCCTGGTGGCGGTCGCGCCGTGGCCGGTCGCGGATGAGGCAATGCTGGTTGATGACACCGTCACTCTGCCGATCCAGATAAACGGCAAGCGCCGCGCGGAAATCAGCGTCGCCAAGGATCTGGCCAAGGATGAGGTTGAAAAAATCGCGCTCAGCACCGAAGCTGTACAAAAGGCGCTGGATGGCAATGCGCCGAAGAAGGTAATTGTTGTCCCGGGCCGGATCGTGAATGTCGTTGTTTAATCGCAGAACCCTTTTGTTGATGCCGCTGGCTGCCTGTTTTCTGGGGGCCGCCTGCGGCTTTGAACCGGTCTACGCACCCGGCGGTTCAGGCGCGGCCCTCAATGGTCAGGTCGCTGTCTCGGCCCCGAATTCGGTCGACAGCTATATGCTGGTTCAGAATCTGGAACAGCGTCTGGGCCGCAGCGCGAATTCGGGCAACGAGTACAATCTGGATGTGAACGTTTCGACCGCATTCCGGTCGGCTGCGATCACTACAACGAACGAGACCAACCGCTATACCATCGAAGGCCGGGCGAATTACGCGCTTAGATCGAATGCGACCGGTCAGGTCGTTGCGTCCGGCACGGTCAACAATTTTGTCGGCTATTCGGCCGCCGGATCGACCGTGTCCACGCTGGCCGATGAACGCGATGCCAGAGAACGGCTGATGGTGATTCTTTCGGATCAGATCATAGCTGAGCTCTACGCCGCGCCGGGTCTTGGCACATGAAGCTCAGCCCGCGCGAGGCTGAGGGGTATTTTGCCCGACCAGACGCCAACAAGGCAGGGCTGCTGATCTACGGCGCGGATGCAATGCGCGTGGCGCTGAAACGGCAGCAGGTTCTGGCCGCTCTGCTGGGCGCCAACGCCGAAGAGGAAATGCGCCTGACCCGTATGCCGGGCGCGGATTTGCGCGGTGACCCGGCCCTATTGCTGGACGCGGTCAAGGCGGTTGGATTCTTCCCCGGGCCGCGTGCCGTTTTTGTCGAGGACACCACCGATGTCGCCGCCCCCGCGATTCTCACCGCATTCGAGGACTGGGCTCCGGGCGATGCCCAGATCATCGTCACCGCCGGGCAACTGAAGCCCAGCTCGAAAATCCGCAAGGCGTTCGAGGCGCATCCGGCGGCCTATGCGGTCGGCATCTATGATGATCCCCCTTCGCGCGGTGAGATCGAGCGGATTTTGACCGAGGCCGGTTTACAGAACATCCCACGCGATTCGATGTCGGCGCTTGCGGAGTTGGCCACAGGGATCAGCCCTGGAGATTTCGCGCAAACCATTGAAAAACTGTCCCTGTACAAACGCGGTGACAGTTCGGAACTGACCATGGAGGATATCGAAGCCTGCGCGCCCCGCTCGACCGAGGCGGCGTTGGACGATGTTCTGAACGTGGTCGCCGAAGGCCGCGCGGGCGAGATCGGCCCGCTGATCCGGCGAATGCAGTCGCAGGGCACCAACGCGGTCAGCCTGTGTATTGGTGCGACCCGGCATTTTCGGACTCTATACGCCTGTGCATCCGACCCGGGCGGGGCACCGCAGGGCATCGGTAAGCTGCGACCGCCGGTCTACGGCAAACGCCGCGACCGGATTCTGCGGCAGGCGCAGGGTTGGGGCGCAACGAAACTGCAAATCGCTTTGACCGTTCTTACCGATACCGACCTATCGCTGCGATCGGCGGGCCAAACCGCCCCCGCAATGGCACTGGTCGAACGCGCCATGATCCGCCTGGCGATGCTGGCCCGATCACGCTAGCCGGCGCGGTTCAGCCAGTCTGCGGCGGAGCGCCCCGCCCATTTCCCGGTCGCCATGCAAGCGGTCAGCAGATACCCACCGGTCGGGGCTTCCCAGTCCAGCATCTCTCCGGCGCAGAACACTCCGGGCAACGCAGTCAGCATCAGCCCGTCGTCCAATGCGGATCGCCTGACACCGCCTGCCGTTGAAATTGCTTCATCCATCGGACGAAGGCCTGCGTGGCGGATCGGCAGGTGCTTTAATGCATCGCTCCATTGCGCTTGGGGCAAAGCATTGGCCTTAGCCATCTCGTGGAACAGAGCAACTTTTTGCGGCAGCAGACGGAGCGACTTTTTCAACCACTGCGACAGCGTGGTCTTGGTTTTCTTGGAAGACAGGCGGGCCTTGAGCACCTCTGCGCTCAGATCAGGCACCAGATCAACAAACAGAGGCTCCCCAGCTCGCAGGGCCGGGGTCAAAGAATACGGCCCCCCACCTTCGAGACCTTTGGTCGATATCGTTGCCTCGCCCCGACTGTCCAGTTCCCCGGCCATCCAGCGCACCGACTTCAAAGCGGCACCGTAATGGGGCTGCATGTGAGGGCTCCAATCGACGGACAGGGCCGAATTCGAAGGTTCGAACGGTGCAAGTTCCACAGATTTGTCCTGCAAGGTTTGCGCCCACTGGCCATCCGACCCCAGCCGCGCCCAACTGGCCCCGCCCAGCGCAAGCACGGTGACATCTGGCGTGATCGCCTGCCGTCCTTCCACTGTCTCGAACAACAGCGCATCACTGTCCCACCCCAGCCAACGCCAGCGCGTTCTGATCTTCACGCCTGCGCTTTCAAGCCTCCTCAGCCACGTGCGCAACAAAGGTGAGGCTTTCATCACAGTGGGAAACACCCGACCTGTCGAACCGGTAAACACGTCCTGCCCCAGCCCCCGTGCCCAGTCCTGCACACCGGCGGCATCGAACGCGGCAATCATCGGATGCAACCAGTCCGACGCCGCGCCATAGGCCTGCAGAAAGGTCTCGAACGGTTCATCCTTGGTCAGGTTCAGTCCCGACTTCCCGGCCATCAGAAACTTGCGCGCAACGGAAGGTTTGGCCTCGGCCACCAGCACATCATGGCCCGCAGCGGCCAGTTCCTCCGCCGCCATCAGGCCTGCGGGCCCGGCCCCGATTACCACTGCCTGCGCCATTGCCGTACTCTTGCCTTCCGCGCCACCTGGCGCAAATTAGTCCCTGCCATGCCGATTAGTGATCCAATCTGTCCGCTTTGTGACCGCCCCATCCCCGATGGGGGCGGCAGCCTGCACCATCTGATCCCAAAACTCAAAGGGGGCAAGGGCGGACCCACGGTTTTGTTGCACATCATCTGCCACAAAGAGGTGCACGCCACCTTGTCCGAGGCCGAACTGGCGCGCGAGTTCTATACGGTCGAAGCCCTGCGCGCCCACCCACGGTTGAACAAATTCCTGAACTGGGTCCGCAAACGTCCGCCCGGGTTTCGTTCGAAAGTGCCGGGCAAGCGGCGCGGTCGGTGATCAGCCGGGTCGCACCGGGTCACCAAAAGCATCGCGGAGAAAACTCGTCAGCCCTTGCACTTCCAACCCCCGATAATCCGGTGCCGGTGCAAACTGCGCCCCGGCAAGGTGTTGAAATTCCAGCGTTGTATAGGGACGTTTCCACAGCCATTCCCGGTTTTCAACCGACCAGAGGTCCGGGTTCGGCGGAACCTCATCAGTGAAGGCATAGAAATGCAGGTCAAAACCGTACTGGCCCACATCCTGCACCGACAAAAGGCGCATTCCCTGCGCGCGGCAGAACGTATCTTCGGCGGCGATATCACCGGTGCGCAAGGTAATCTGGCCGATACAGGCTTTGGAGAAAGGCTCGGTCGGGTCGGCGGCATTTTCGGGGCGGTTGCCCTTGAAATCATGTTGCAGCAGTTCGATCACAAAGCCTTCGGGGTCTTTCAGGTGGCACATATATCCGATGTCGAGGAATTGTTTCGGGTTCGAGACCTCGATTCCTTTCTGGCGCAGATACGCGGCGGCTAGATCGACATCCGGCACGGTGATCCCGATCTTCCAGTATCTCTGCCCACCGTCATGGGTGTATCCGCCGCCGCCCGGCATCAACAGCAGGTCGGCGTCCTTTCCGCCATAGCCAACGCGGCGGTTCGACCCTTGGGCCCGCCCGGTCATGCCCAGAACATCCGCGTAAAACGCATTCAGCCGGTCGGGATCAGCGACACGAAGCAGCGCAGCAGACAATCTCATCGGCACATCCTTGCAATACCGGCGGCAATCCCCGGGTCGGCGGCCAGACTGTCTGCCACCAGCTCATGCGCCGTTGGTATCAGCCTGTCAGGAGCAACCACGCGATCTACCAGACCGAAGGCACAGGCTTCATCGGCGCCGATCTTCTGCCCGCCCATCAAAATCATCTTGGTCCGCGCCGGGCCAATCAATGCGGCCATACGTACCGGGTCCGAGGGTTGCGGCAGAAAACCCAGCTTCATGACCGGATAAAAGAACTTGGCCTGCGGCACCGCAATGCGAATGTCGCAGGCCAGCACCATTCCATTGGCCCCGCCCGCAAGCGTTCCGTTCAGGGCGGCCACCGTCAGGCACGGCAAAGCAGCGACGGCACCGGACACCCTTTCCCACACGTCCGAGGTTGCTAGACCAGCGCGCGCCTCGTCCAGATCGGCCCCGGCGCTGAACACCTTGCCCGCACCCGTCAGGATCAGGGCGCGCGCCTCGGTCGCGGCCTCGGCGATCTCGGCCAGTTCGGTCAGCATCGCTTCGGTCAAGGCATTGGCCTTTTGCGGTTTGTTGAGCGTGACGGTCCACAACCCGCCTTCCTCGGTCAGTTCGATCACGTTAGCCCAACCCTTTGCCGGATGTCTTCGCGCCGAAGCGAGATTTCGGTGCCCAGGAATTCGTCCGCATCCGCCGAGCACATCCACAACAGTGCTCGCGCGGGCCAATCTGCGGGGATGTGATCGCTCCAGTCCAGTTGGCTGACCGCGTTGATACCGCTGGCCTTGATGGCACGCTGCATATCCGTGGCCACGGTACCCGGCGACAGGCCCATGGCGCGGATGCCGTGAATGGATTCCTCAAGATGCAGGCATTCGGTCAGCATCTTGGCCCCCGCCTTGGAAGCGCAGTAATGGCTCCACGCCTCAATCGGGTTGGACGCTGCCCCCGAGGACACGGTGATCACTGTGCCCCCGCCTGCGGCGCGCATGAGGGGCAAAGCCGCACGCATCCCGTAGAAAACGCCCTTGAGGTTGATATCGATGGCCGCGCTCCAGGCCGCGACATCGGCGTTGGACAAATGGAAGATCGGATCGATGACGCCAGCATTTCCGATCAGAACGTCCAGCCCGCCGAACCGGTCGACACAATCGGCAACTGCCTGTTCGACTTGTACGAAATCGCTGACATCACATTGCAGCGCGATGGCGTTTTCGCCCAGCGCGTCAGCCAGCGACCCGATCTGATCCCGGTTCCGCGCCACCAAAGCAACATTTGCCCCGGCTGCGGCAAATACGCGCCCTGCCTCTGCCCCAATGCCGCGGCTGGCCCCTGTTATCAGTACGGTTTTCCCCTGCATACGATCCCTGTAGCTCCGTTGTTTTGAGATTGTGTGATTCTCTACCGCGCCAAAGGGGAACGGGTCCAGCCCTTGCCCCTTGACGCCCGGCGCCGCAGACACGACGATGCCCGCAAAATTGATCAAGAAGGGTTCTCAAATGTCCGTTTTCGTTCGCCGCAGCTGCGGCGCAGTCTTGGCTTATGCCATTGTCACTCAGGGCGCGCTTGCCGATGTCACCGCACAGCAGGTCTGGGATGATTGGAAGGCCTATATGACCCAGATGGGATACACGGTTTCGGCAGAACAATCCGTGTCGGGTAACGTAACCACCATCACTGATATGAAAATGGTAGTGGAAGTTCCGGATACCGAAGGCGGTTTCCAGATGACAATCCCCCAAATGACGCTGACCGAGAACGGCGATGGTACAGTCAATATCGGCGTACCTGAAAGTTTCCCCATGACTTTCTCTGGCGATGAAGAAGACAGCTCGTTCTCTGTCGACGTCGAATACTACCATGATGGGTTGGAGATGGTCGTTTCGGGTGACCCGAAAGACATGACCTATGATTATTCCGCACCCTCCTTGGGCTTGAAGCTGGCGAATCTGACAGTCGATGGCGACACCATGCCAAGTGACGTTCTGGCTTTGGATGTCAAACTTTCCGATGTCGCAGGCAGCTCGCAGATGAAGATTGGCGAAAACCGTGAGGTCGATCAGAAATTCACCGCTGCAGGATTGGTATACGATCTGGCGTTCAAAGACCCGGAAGGATCGGACGACGGTAATATCGACGGTTCTATGAACGATCTGGCCTTTGAAGGCACCAGCGTGATCCCCTCGGATTTCGATGGCGCAGACCCCGCGAGCTTTTTCCAGGGCGACACATCCTTCTCTGGCCTGTTCACCTATGGTTCGGGCAATACGGCCATTGACGGAACCAGCGAAGGTCAGGCGTTCTCGATGGGCAGTGAATCCGAAGGTGGTCGGTTCGGGGCCAGCCTGGATGAACAGCGCCTTGCTTATGACATTGAGCAGAACAGCGCAAAACTGGCGGTGACCACGGCTGACCTGCCGTTCCCGATTGAAATCGCCATGGCCAAGTCCGGTCTGAGCTTCGAGTTTCCGCTGAAGCAATCCGAAGAAGAGCAGCCCTTCGGGTTCGCGTTGAACCTAACGGATTTCACCATGTCGGACGTGTTGTGGAGCATTTTCGACCCGGCCGGTGAATTGCCGCGTGATCCTGCTACCATCGAGCTGGACACCACCGGAACAGCCAAGGTGTTGACCAACTTCTTCGATCCCGCCTCGATCGAAGCGATGGAGGAATCCGGTGAAGCGCCGGGTGAGCTGAACTCGCTGAAGATCAACGAATTGCTGGTATCTCTGGTCGGTGCGAAACTGACCGGCGACGCAGACTTTACCTTCGACAATTCGAACACTGAAGAGTTTGATGGAATGCCCACTCCGGCGGGCGTGGCGAACCTGCAGTTGGTCGGGGCCAATGCGCTGATCGATAAACTGATCGGTATGGGCTTGGTTGAGGAAAGCGACGCGATGGGTGCCCGTATGATGATGGGCCTGATGGCGGTACCTGGGGATGAGCCCGACACGCTGAATTCGAAAATCGAATTCACCGAAGACGGCCAGATCCTGGCCAATGGTCAACGCATCAAGTGATGCTGACCGGGCGGAGCTCTGCTTGGACAGAGCTTCGCCCAATACTTGTTGCGCGATCTATCAGGCCTTCAGATCAAGCTCTTGGATCAGGGCCCGGGCGATCCGCCGACCAACTTTTCGCCCATCGAAATATGCCGGTGTCGGCAATTTTCTGGCGATGCTTTGCATGTGAAACCGGTACATTCCTTCGTAGAATTTGAAGTTGGTTTCGCACAGAAACAACCTGCCGGTCTCAGCACAGGGTAGGATATCATGTGCATAACAACCGACACCAAGAGCGTTTTTCACGCCCTTTGCGATTTTTTGAATCTGGTCATTGTTTGGAGCAATGAGCGCCCTGTGAAAATGCGACAGCATCTCGGCATCGACCGGGGTACCCCGCGTTCGAACGTTGATGTGCTGCCCGGCCCTGATCCACGAAAACAGAACCTGTTCACCAATCGCCATGGCACGAATGGATATATGCCACGGCTCGCCTTTGTATTCGTGCCTGCAATTGACGTATTCGGTGTTGTACCGACTGGTATCCAGCCCGTCGGTATCACGAACGAGTTGAACGGGAACATGCGCATTCGACACTTCGTTTGAAAATACGCTGTCGAAATTGTCACCGCGCTCGATTAATCTGGGCATCGGCACACCGGCGGCCGTCAAAACCTTATTCTGGCGGGTTTTGTGTCCTATAACGCGTCCATGCTCAACGGAATGCAGGGCTTTGTGGCCCAAAGCTGCAAGCTCAGCCTCGCGCGCACGCAACCAATCGACTTTTTGGTGTTGGACAACAAAAAGCTCATTGTAGTGAAGCAAAACATAGCTTTTCGGATCGGTCGTCGGGCCACGCTCAATCAGTTCGTTGAAAGGCAGTATCTCAGCCGGGACCTGCTGCTTGGTCAGAACCCGGGTGAACTGCTTGATAACTTGACCCGACCCTTTGCCTTTGGCGACGACATTAGGCTCATCAAAATCAACAACGAAAAACTGAGCCAAGCGACGCTCTCCTTTGTGCCTGCACTTACATTGGCAAGGCTATCAACCTGTCGTGATTGCCGCCTAGAAAAACAGTGACGCGCCTCAACTAATGGAAGTTTAAACGCAAATGCAAACCCTTTGCGCTTTCATCAGGAAATGAGCCAAAGTTACAGGGGCCAAGTTGAATTCTCTCAACCCTGAGGTCTTGCGGGTCGGGCAGTCCAAGGCTAGTTCCAATGCATAAAGACCGGAGGCCGCATGACCCGAACACCCGAAGAGATCAGCCAATCCCTGTTGGATGCAGCCCGCACAGCCGGGGCGGACGCGGCGGATGCCATCGTGATCGACGGCTCTTCGGTCTCGGTCGAAGTACGGGGCGGCGCGCTGGAACATGCCGAGCGCTCGGAAGGGACCGACCTGGGCCTGCGGGTGTTTCTGGGCCAGCGGCAGGCGATCGTATCCAGTTCGGACAGCCGCCCGGAAACCCTGACCGCGATGGCCGAACGCGCCGTGGCAATGGCGCGAGAAGCGCCAAATGACCCATTTACCGGCCTGGCCGGCGCGAAACAGCTGGCCAAGAGCTGGGACTTGCCCGCGCTGGAATTGTTCGACCCCTCACCGGAACCGGCAGCCGAGGACCTGTTGCACGATGCACTGGCCGCCGAGGCGGCAGCGCTGGCGGTTCAGGGGGTCTCTCAGGTTTCCGACGCGGCGGCGGGTTATGGCACGCATCGCGTCCATCTGGCGGCGACCAACGGGTTTTCCGGCGGCTATGCCCGCAGCAGCCGCTCGACTTCTTGCGTGGCGATCTCGGGCCAAGGTACCGGGATGGAGCGCGACTATGACGGTGACAGTCGCACCTTTCAAAGCGACCTGCGCAACCCCGAAGAGATCGGCTTTACTGCAGGAGAACGTGCTGTGTCCCTTATGGGCGCGCGAAAGCCCGCAACCGGCACCTTTCCAGTGCTGTTTGACGAACGCATCTCGTCTTCGCTGATCGGTCACCTGCTGGGTGCCAGCAACGGGGCCGCCATCGCGCGGGGTGCCTCCTGGCTGAAGGATTGCTTGGGCGAGCAAGTACTGCCGGACCACCTGTCGCTGATCGAAGACCCGCATCGCCCGCGCATTGCAGGTTCGCGTCCTTTCGATGCCGAAGGGCTGGCAACGCAGCGCCGCGCCATTGTCGAAAACGGCATTCTGACCGGCTGGACCCTAGACCTGTCCAGCGCGCGCAAGCTGGACATGGAATCGACCGGAAACGCGGCACGCGGTGTGTCCGGGCCGCCTTCACCCAGCAACTGGAACCTGAGCCTGACACAAGGCAGCCAATCCCGCGAAGACCTGCTGCGTGACATGGGTACCGGGCTGCTGGTGACCTCGATGATCGGTTCCACCATCAACCCCAACACGGGTGACTATTCGCGAGGCGCCTCGGGGTTCTGGGTGGAAAACGGAGAGATCACCTATCCAGTGAATGAATGCACCATCGCCGGGAACCTGCGCGATATGCTGAAACGGATCATCCCAGCAAACGATGCGCGGCCCTACCTGTCGCGCGTAGTGCCCTCGGTGCTGATCGAAGGAATGACACTTGCCGGCAGCTGACCTGCAACTTCTGATTGACGCCGCACTTGAGGCCGGAAAGATCGCCACCCGATACTCGGGCACCACGGCACAGCGTTGGGACAAGCCCGGCGGCGCGGGCCCGGTGACCGAGGCCGATCTGGCCGTCAACGCCATGCTGGAACAGCGCCTGCCCTCGGCCCGCCCCGGCTATGGCTGGCTGAGCGAAGAAACCGAGGACTCCTCGGATCGGCTGACGCGCGACCAGGTGTTCATCATCGACCCGATCGACGGCACGCGCAGCTTTGCCGAAGGGTCTCGCACCTGGGCGCATTCGCTTGCCGTCGCCGAAGGGGGTGAAATCACTGCCGCAGTGATTTACCTGCCGCAGCGCGACCTGCTTTATGCCGCAGCCAAAGGTGAAGGCGCCACCCTGAACGGCGCAACGATCCGGGTGTCCCGGGTCTCAGGTATAGAAACTGCCGAGGTACTGGCCGCCAAACCCAATCTGGACCCGCGCCATTGGCTGCACGGCCAGGTGCCTGAATTCAAACGGGTCTATCGCCCTTCGCTGGCTTATCGCATGGCCGTTGTCGGCCAAGGGCGGTTTGATGGGATGCTGACGCTCAGACCCAGTTGGGAATGGGATATTGCCGCCGGAGACCTGATCATCCGCGAGGCGGGCGGCATCTGTTCAGACCGACTGGGAAAGCCCTTGCGGTTCAACAACGCGCACCCGCGCCTGAACGGCGTAATCGCGGCAGGCCCTGCGCTTCATGATGCCTTGCGCGCACGGCTAGACCCGGACAGCACCGGTATCCGCCCATGAGCAAGCCGCGCTCTCTCAGCCTGGCTGCCTATCGGGTCCTGTCCTGGGGCGTACCGAACACGGCAAGCCACCCCGACCCGCCCCGCCCCGAAGGCGAGCTGATCTGGGTCCACATCAGCGTTCAGAACCGCCAGCGTGCGGTGATCGATTTCTGTCGCAGACTGCAACAGGCCCGCCCCACGCTGAATGTGTTATTGACGGCACCGCCCGAGGCCGATCTGCAGCGCTGGGATCAGGGTGACTATCACCTTGTGAACCTGCCTTTGGAACAGACCGGCGCCGCGCGCGCATTTCTGGAACACTGGAATCCCGATATCGGCCTCTGGGTCGGGGGTGGGCTGATGCCCAACGTCATCACCCGCGCCGAGGAACACGGCATTCCCCTGATCCTGATCGAGGCGCAGATCGACATCAAGGTCGCGCGTGGGGCACGATGGCTGCCTGATATCACCCGCTATACGCTGGATTGTTTCCAATCGATCCTGACCAAGACTTCCGAAACAGCCCGAACGATCCGCCGCCTTGGTGTTGCCTCGGACAAGGTCGGTGAATCCCCACCCCTGCATGTCAGCCCAAACCCGAGACCCTGGCCCGAAGACGAGTTAATCGAAACCAACCATGCGCTGGCGGGGCGACTGGTCTGGCTTGCGGCTAACGTGTTGGACAAGGAATTCATCTCGGTGCTCAGCGCCCATCGTCAGGCGATGCGAATCCTACCCAGACTGACGATGGTGCTGCATGTCGCAGACACAGCCGAAGCCAAGCCACTGCAAAGGCGCCTGGAATCCATGGACCTGCGCTGTGCCAACTGGGATACCGACGGGCAGATCGAAGATACCACGCAGGTGATCCTGTCGGCAGAACCCGAAGACCTGGGCCTGTGGTACCGTATATCGCCTGTCACGTTCATGGGCAGCTCACTGGAGCGCGGTACGGGCGGGCACGATCCGCTTGTTGCCGCAGCCCTCGGCTCGTCCATCATCCACGGGCCATTTGTGCAACGTCATCAGCATATATACGATCAGCTGGATCGCGCCGACGCCGCGCGCATGGTCAAAACCGCAACCGAGCTGGGTGACGCCGTGGTCGAGATGCTGTCGCCGGATCGCGCTGCGGACATGGCGCTGGCGGGGTGGCAAATTGTTTCCGAAGGCGCACCACAGACGGATCAGCTGATCGATATGGTGCAAGACTTTCTGGATCAGCGGGGGACAGATGATGCGCGCACCTGATTTCTGGAACACCGCACCAGACCGGCTGGATTATCGCGCCAGAGTGCTGGCGCCGCTGGGGCGCATCTATGCGGCAGCAACCGCCCGCCGGGTAGCGTCAGAAACCGGTGTCAGACCCGGGGTTCCGGTGATCTGCGTCGGCAACCTGAACGCGGGCGGCACCGGCAAGACCCCCACCGTGATCTGGATGATCGAACAGTTGCGCGACGCCTGGCACCAAACCCATGTGGTCACGCGCGGCCATGGCGGCTCATTGGAAGGGCCCGTGCGCGTTGATCCCGCCAAACACAGCGCCGCGCAGGTCGGAGATGAGCCGCTATTGCTGGCCGCATTCGCCGAGGTCTGGGTGGCCAAGGACCGCGCCGCCGGAGCCCGCGCAGCCGCAGAGGCCGGGGCAACCGTGATCGTGCTGGACGACGGGTTTCAGAACCCCTCGGTCGCCAAGGATTTCTCGGTCATCGTGGTGGATGCGGCGCGCGGTTTTGGCAATGGCCTCTGCCTGCCCGCTGGCCCCCTGCGCGAACCCGTTGATATCGGACTGCAACGCGCCGATCTGGTGCTTTCGCTGGGAGATGCGGCATCTCAGGTGCAATTTTCCGACCGTTGGGGCGCGGCCCTGACGGTGCCCCACGCCACCGGTGAGGTCGCACCCTTACAGACCGGCATGGATTGGGCCGACACGCCCGTTCTGGCCTTCGCGGGTATCGGGCACCCGGAAAAGTTCTTTCGCACCCTCCGCCAGCAAGGTGCAAAACTGCTACGGGCCGAGGCGCTGGACGATCACCAACCGCTGACCCCGGCCCTGATGACGCGACTGGAAAACGAGGCGCGGCTATTGGGTGCGCAGATGGTGACAACGGAAAAAGACGCCGTGCGCCTGCCCGCCGCATTCCGCAGCAAGGTTCTTACGTTACCTGTTCGTCTGAAAGTGGATGAAGCCGACAAGGTCCGGCAGATGCTGCTGCAGATCGCCCCATCGCCCTGATAGGCGACCGGCCCGGAGTGAGCCGGTCGCGAAAGGCATTTAGCTGCCCAATTCGTCTTCGATCAGCTTCTTGAAATCGGCGTAGGACATGTTGTCGACCTTCTTGCCGTTTACGATGAAGGAGGGGGTTGCCTGAATACCGTCCCGCTCGGCGTTTTCCTGATACCAGGCCACCAGCGTCTGTGCGCGGGTTCCGTCCTGCAGGCAGGCCTCAAGCTGGTCGTTGTCGATGCCCGCCAGACGCCCGATCTTGCGCAGTTCGTCCACGATCTCGGCCGGACCACCAGCTTTGGCCCATTCGGACTGGCCTTCGAAGATCAGGTCCGAGATACCAAAGAACTTCTCGGGGCCACCACAACGCGCCACCATCGAGGCCCAAAGGCCATAGCGGTCGAAATACACCTCTCGGTAGGTGAACTTGACCTTGCCGGTGTCGATGAAGTCCTTCTTCATCTGCTTGTACGCGCCCAGATGGAAAGTGGCGCAATGGGGGCAGGTGTAGGACGCATATTCGATGATCTCGACCGGCGCATCCTCGGCGCCCTGCACCATCTCGACGATGGTCGAAGTGTCCAGATCAGCCTCTTGTGCCTCGGCACTGCCGACCAGCGGGTAAGACGAAGAGGAATTTGACAGCGACAGCCAATAGCCGCCTGCGGCGATAGCGACCGCCGCGCAGATTCCAGTTGCGATACGGCTCATTTCTCAGCCCTTTCTCAGCGTTTTTGCTTGGATAAAACGTTACGACCCAGACGTTCAAGGGCCGCACGCAAATCACCATCGTGAACGTCGCGTGCGGTCCGGCCTGCCTCGGCCGTAATCTCTGGGTCAATCTTGGGTTTCACCGGTTTCGGTTTGTGGTCGAAACTGGCCTGCCCCTCGGCAAATCCTGTCGGAGCGGTCTGGGTGATGCGTACCCGGCTGATGGCATTATAGCCATAAACCGCGTTCACCTTGCCGCGCAGCTGTTCCTTCTGCATCTCAAGCATCGGGGCCTGCGGGCCAGTGGTCAGAACGGTCAGCGTCGCGCCGATCCCTTCCCTGCCATAGCCCACCTTTACGGGTCGCGCGATAGAGGCCAGATCCTGGCCGACTATCTCGGCCCAGTGGGTCAACAGGCGCGATACGGCAAAGCCCCGGCTTTCCCCGGCGCGCCGAATCTGTCCGTTCAGCAATGTCGCGGTGCGTTTGAACCCGCGGGTCGAAGAACGTCTGCGCTGCATCTGGTTTCCAACTCCTGCGCCGCTATTGTAAAGGGCGTGACACCGGGCGCCAGCGAAACCCGACAGGGAGATAGATAAAACTTGCGTGACAGCATTCAAAATGACCTGAGCGGGGTATTGCTGACCTGGTACGACCGCCACGCCCGCGAGATGCCCTGGCGCATCGGCCCGGCAGATCGGGTCGCAGGGGTGATGCCCGACCCTTATCGCGTCTGGCTTTCCGAAGTGATGCTACAGCAGACAACCGTGGCCGCCGTGCGCGACTATTTCAACCGATTCACATCGCGTTGGCCCACGGTTCAGGCACTGGCCACAGCCCCGGACGACCAAGTCATGGGCGAATGGGCCGGGCTGGGCTACTACGCCCGCGCCCGCAACCTGCTGAAATGCGCACGGGTTTTGACCGACGATCATGGCGGTGTCTTCCCCGACGGCTATGACGCCCTGCTGAAACTGCCCGGCATCGGCCCTTATACCGCCGCGGCCATTTCGGCGATTGCCTTCGACCGACCCGAGACGGTGCTGGACGGCAATGTCGAACGGGTCATGGCCCGCCTTTACAACATTCACGATCCCCTGCCCGGTTCGAAACCCTTGCTCAGGGAAAAGGCCGCCGCGCTGACGCCAGACACGCGGCCAGGGGACTATGCGCAGGCGGTGATGGATCTGGGGGCCACAATCTGCACGCCAAAATCTCCGGCCTGCGGTATTTGCCCCCTGCGCGATCCCTGTCAGGCCCGCGCGGCCGGAACCCAGCCCGACTTGCCACGCAAGACGCCCAAAAAGCCCAAACCCTCGCGGTATGGTCATGTCTATATCGCACAAAGCGACAACGGCGCCCTGCTGCTGGAGCGCCGCCCCGACAAGGGCTTATTGGGCGGGATGCTGGGATGGCCTGGCTCGGGCTGGTCTGACACACCGGAGGAAACGCCCCCGTTTGAGGCGGATTGGCAAATGCTGTCTGGTGAGGTGCGACACACGTTCACACATTTCCACCTGATCCTGCGCATCTGGACGGCTCCGCTACCTGCCGGATGCTCGCCCGAAGGCATGATCCTGCTGGACAAACACGCCTTCCGCCCAAGCGACCTGCCGACCGTAATGCGCAAGGCGCACGACCTCTGGCGCAATCGATAGCCCATTGAACGCCCCGTCGGACTATGCCTAGTCTATGCGCAATCGTTCGGAGCCGCCCCATGACCTCAACCCAGTCCCTGTCTCGCTGGCACTCGGCCCTTCCTTTCTGGATCTCGTTCCTGTTGATCCCGGTTGTCTGGAGCACGGCGACGGCTGGCAGCTGGTGGGTTCTGCTTGTCCCAATGTCGACATGGTGGGCCTTTGCCGTTCTGGACCGCCTGACCGGGCTGGAGCTGAGCAACGTCGACCCTGACACGCCAGACACCGCGCTGCGCTGGTATATCCTGCTGACCAAAGCCTGGGTCCCTGTACAGTTCCTGACCCTGTACGGGCTGATCTGGTACGCAACCCATACCGACCACCTGTCCACGCCGGCCAAGTTCGGGTTGTTCTTCGGCATGGGCACCATCTCAGGCACAATTGGTATCAACTACAGCCACGAGCTGATGCATCAAAAGGGTCGGCTCGAGCGTTGGCTGGGCGATATACTTCTTGCGATGGTGCTGTATTCGCACTTTCGCTCCGAACACCTGCTGGTTCACCACCGCTATGTCGGCACCCCGCGCGACCCGGTCACCGCGCGTTATAACGAAGGCTTCCACCGCTTCTATCCCCGCGTCCTGAAACAATGCCTCGTCTCTGCCTTCCGGGCCGAGCGCGAAAAACTGGCCCGCAAGGATCGCCCCTGGACCGACTCTTCCAACCCCTTCTGGCGATATTGGGCCCTGCAAGGCGTAATGCTTACCCTTGCCCTTGCGATCGGAGGCCTGTCCGGCCTTGCTTTGTTCCTGATTCAAGCGGGTACTGCCATCTGGCAGCTGGAACTGGTCAACTATGTCGAACATTACGGTCTGACCCGCAAACACCTGGGTCAGGGCAAATACGAGCATGTCCTGCCGCGCCATTCCTGGAACGCATCGCAGAAGGCGTCGAACTGGCTGCTGATCAACCTGCAGCGGCACTCGGACCACCACTACAAACCGAACCGCCGGTTTCCGCTGCTGCAGCACCACTCCGAAGATGCCGCGCCGCAACTGCCCTACGGCTATCCGGTGATGACCGTCGCCGCGATGATCCCGCCTCTCTGGCGCCGGGTCATGAACCCCCGCGTTCGCGCCTG
This sequence comes from Ruegeria sp. YTSC199, assembly GCF_059609725.1. Lineage (NCBI taxonomy): Bacteria > Pseudomonadati > Pseudomonadota > Alphaproteobacteria > Rhodobacterales > Roseobacteraceae > Ruegeria > Ruegeria sp. YTSC199. Next base: position 68,420 of record NZ_JBXWMF010000014.1, on the reverse strand, counting down.
GCGCCTCCAATACTACCCCGAGGTCACCGACTGGGCACCCTACAACCGCGCAGAAAACCCCCGACCGCAACCCTGACCGCAGCGCGCACCAGCGCGCTGCCCGGCCCGACGATCCGCCTTGCATCTCTGATGCAGGGCAGATCGGCGGGAGCGCCTACCCTGCCATCACCCACACGTCCATCGGATTCTCCACCCCCCGCACCGCTTGGTTTTCGTGTTCGGCAAACCCGGCCATCACCTCCGGCACGCTGGCGCCTTCCTTCTGCAACTGGCTCCGCACCGAGTCGCTGATGATCACCTTCGCCTGAAACTCACGGGTCAGTGCTTCCAGTTTGGCGGCCACATTCACCGCATCCCCGATCACAGCAAATTCCAGCCGATTGGCCCCGATATCACCCAGAACTACCGCGCCAAAATGGACCCCGATCCCAACGCGAATTTCGGGCTCTCCCGCCCGGCGGCGCTCAATGTTCCACCGGTCGATCACCGCATCCATTGCCCGGGCACAGGCCACCGCGTTGCTCGCATCCGATGGCGTTGGCACCGGCGTTCCAAAGGTCGCCATCAGCCCGTCACCCAGATATTTATCCAGCGTACCATGGTGCCGAAACACCTCGGCCTCCATCCGGGCATGGAAGTCGCGTAGAACCTCGATCACCTCATAGGGATCGCGCCCGGCGGCGTATTTGGTGAACCCCACGATATCGATGAACAGCACCGCTATATCTTCCTTACGCACCTGCTTGAGCGGCTCGTCATTCTGACTGAGTTCATCCACCACATTCGGTGAGAAGTACCGCGACAGGTTCGCCCTTTCGCGCTCCAACCCCGCATTTGTCATCAGCAACCGGTTGAGCCGCCGCATCGACACGCCCAGCGTCACCGCAACCATCATGAATACGACTACTTGCTGGATGCGTTGGGTGGGCATGAAACTGTTGGGATCCAACAGCTCAGCCACATCCGGATAGCCGGTCAAAGCCTCCGCCACACGTTCACTGAGCCCAGGCATCGGCGTCGCAACCCACCAGGCGATGATCCACCCAGCGGTCCACATCCCCGCCGTCCATGACCCTATCGCAATTACCGTGCGCCAGGAATATGCCAGCGTTCCGGCCGCCAGAATGATGAAGAAATACTGGAAGTTATCGAACCGGTACTGCATTGCCAGCGGCCGCACATCATCGCTGAACGGATTGGGCACAATCATTGCCGTCGTCATGATCAGTAGGTCTGCAAAAATTAGCAACAGTTCGGTCCGCGATTGCCCAACACGGCCCGCCCGACGGATCAACCAACCGTTTGCGCATATCAGCAGCAGGATGAAGTGATACCACATCACCTCCCATTGTGGATTGAGGTAAATCAGCAGCACACCGGTGAGTCCCATCGCGATCCAACGGGCGCGGACGGCAAGCTCAAGCCCATCGCGCTTGTGCCGTTCCATCGCGGCTTCGGTGTATTTGTTCTCCAGATCAAACCTGTCCGGGCGGGTCACAAAGAACCGGTCAAAGCGGGATTGGCTGGCAATGGTATCAGACATCGCTGAGGCTCCTTCACTGCGCCGCAGGATACAACAGGCGCAGTTTGAGACCAGACACCTGGAAAACAAAAGACCCCGCCGAAATCGGCGGGGCAAGGCGTAGTGCCTTGTGTCAGGCCACAGGCACCGGCGGTATTGGTTAAATCAGTTCATTTCGGCCCGGATTTGCTGGCGCAGAACGTCAATCGGTACGGTCTTGCCGTCGCGCTTGAAACACCAGTAGGTCCAGCCGTTGCAGGACGGAGCATTCTCGAGATGCGCACCAACCTGATGGATCGAGCCTTTGACATTCTGTCCAACCAGCGTGCCATCGGCGCGGACCTTGGCCTTGTGGCGCTGGTTCATGGAATAAAGCTCCTCGCCCGGGCGCAGCATCCCGCGTTCGACCAGTTGGCCAAAGGGGACGCGCGGCTCGGCGCGTTTGCTGGCGCTGACTTCCAGCGCCTCGCGGTCATATTTACGAACCTTGGAGATGCGCTTCTCAGCCACCTTGCGATAGCTTTCCTCGCGCTCGATCCCGATGAATTCGCGGCCTAGCATCTTGGCAACGGCGCCAGTTGTCCCGGTGCCAAAGAACGGGTCCAGAATAACATCGCCCGGATTGGTCGAACCAATCAAGACGCGATGCAGCAGCGATTCCGGCTTCTGCGTCGGATGCGCCTTGTCGCCGTTTTCATCCTTCAGGCGTTCATGCCCGGTGCAGATCGGCAACACCCAGTCGCTGCGCATCTGAACACCTTCGTTCAGCGCCTTCAGCGCCTCGTAGTTGAACGTGTATTTCGCACCTTCGCGTTTCGACGCCCAGATCATCGTCTCATGCGCATTGGTGAATCGCTTGCCACGGAAATTCGGCATCGGATTCGACTTGCGCCACACGACGTCATTCAAGATCCAGTAGCCCGCATCCTGTAAGGCCGAGCCCACACGGAAGATGTTGTGGTAAGAGCCAATAACCCAAATCGCACCATTCGGCTTGAGCAGACGATGCGCCGCCTTCAACCATTCGCGGGTGAACTGGTCATACACGCCAAAGCTGCTGAACTGATCCCAGTGATCATCGACCGCGTCTACCTGGCTGTTATCGGGACGATGCAACTGGCCTTTCAGCTGCAGGTTATAGGGCGGATCCGCAAAGATCAGGTCCACCGACGCCTCGGGCAGACTGTTCATCACATCGATGCAGTCCCCGGATAGAATCGTGTTTAAAGGGAGCGCTTTTGCGCCCTTTTTGGTGGTTGTTGTCATTTTACTGCCTCAAGTATCCACGGCGCTTTTGCGCTCATTTGGTTGAGACAAGGATGAGTCAAAGACGATTCGCCGTCAATTTCTTTTTTGAATCAGTAACTTACAATTTACTCTTGATACAAGATATTGTGGACCGGCTTGAACGAACGTCTATGGTGTGGGGTCACACCAAGATTTTGCAGTGCGTCCTTGTGTTGTTTCGACGGATAACCTGCGTTTGTCTCCCAACCATAGCCCGGATGCTGTTGCGCCAAATCCACCATCAGTTGATCGCGCCAGTTTTTTGCAACAATCGAAGCAGCTGCGATCGACACCGAATGCGCGTCACCTTTGACTACCGCTTGCGCCGGGATCGTTAACCCGTGCGGTATCATGTTCCCATCGATCAGCAGGTAATCCGGCGGCGGGTCCAGTGTCGCGACCGCGCGTTCCATCGCCAAGTGCGAGGCGCGCAAGATGTTGTGTTCGTCGATCTCTGCCACCGTGGCTTCAGCCACCGCTATCTCGGCCCGGTCGCGCAAGGTGGCCTCCAGCGCGGCGCGGCGCTTGGCGGTCAGCTTCTTGGAATCGTTCAACCCTTCGGGGATGTCTTCGGGGTTCAGGATCACGGCGGCCGCGACCACCGGCCCGGCCAGCGGCCCGCGACCCACCTCATCCACGCCTGCGATTCGCAGATACCCCTGCGCCGCGGCGGCTTTTTCAATTTCATAATCCGGTTTCGTCATGCCCCCGGAAAACCGCTTTTCACCGCTCATCGCAAGAAAAAAGAGAGGGCAGCTTGCGCCACCCTCTCCCAGCACGGCGCTTCTGTGGCGCCGCTCCTGCTCGAAAACCGTTACTTGTAACTCACCCGGTATCCGTTCTGACGCAGGCAGCCTGGGTGGTACGCCCGCTTGACCTTTTTGCCATTCCAGAACCTGACCTTGCACTTGTCCGGCAGGCTTTTGCTGTATTTGTAATGCTTGCTCAGGCAGTCCTTGCCCAACAGCGGTTGATCGGGCGAGAACCCGTGGAAGGTGCGCAAGCATCGTTGCGGCAGGCTATAGCGCGCAACCCGTTCCGGCAGCGGGCGCACATTATGCAGCCTGTGTTTTGGCTTTGTGCGCACGTGGTTCTGGGGTGCCTTATATATGTGATTGTAGTTATTCGTAACGGTGTTCTTTTTTTTGTTTTCGTCGTTGAAATGCTTCACCGCGACACCAAGCAATGCGATGGCCGCCAATCCACCCAGGATATCTTCGACATCGGCCGCCCGCGCCTGCGACGCCGAAATTCCGGTGATGGCAACAGCAGAGGCCACAATCAGGGCTATGAACTTCTTATGCATGGTGCTTGTCCTTCAGTAGTCTCAGGGCCCCGGTGGTGGGCCTTGCGTTCGATGCCCTGACACTGGGTGTTCCCCGTCCAGACAAGCAATAACGACCTCCTGTTATCCGATATCAGGCCCGCCAAACCCCTTGGGTTATTGAATATCGCGCTAACCCATGCGCAGGATGCGGCCTATGAAACAGATCCTCTCTTCTCTGGGCTTGCTGGCCCTGATATCGCTTGGCTCTGCTGCCTCGGCGGCCGATTGTTATGCGGATTACAAGGCCAAACAGGACAATCCGCTGCGCCTGCACTATGGCGTCATGCAGGTTTCGGCCTGCGACAAGGGGCAGGCAAAACGTGAAGTCGCCCAGCGCCTCAAGGGCTCGGGCTGGACCCTGCTGAACGTCATGTCCGTGTTCGGGCCGGAAGGGTTGGATAAAAGGAAGGCCAATGCCGGACAATTCTATCTCCGTTACTGAGGCCCGCCGGTCCGGTGTCAGGTTGGTCGGCGCGGGCATCGCGGTGATCGTGTTGATTCTGGTAACGGCGGCGATCTTCTTGTTCTGGACCCTGCCCGATGCCAACGCCTTCAACGCGCGGGTCGAGCGGTTGTTCATCGAAAGCGATTTGACCTCGCAGACGGAAATCCGCCTGCTCGAGATTCTGGCGCAATCCGGCACGGCCTTTGCCGACACGCTGTCCAGCTATCGGATGGTGATTTTCGTATTGCTGGTCTTTGCCAGCGCGATGTTGGTGACCGCGCTTGTATTTCTGGTGATGCTGGTGATGCTGAACCGCCGCATGGCGCAGATCGAACGCACCGGTATTCAGGTTACCTCTCTGCTGATCAGCCGCGAGGAGAACACCGTCTACCTGAACAACATGGATTTCAAACTGACCCCGGCGGCGATGGAAACCCTGTCGGTGCTGGCGGAATCCCGCTTGGATGACGAGGTCCTCTCGGGCGTGCAGATCGAGGCGATGATTTCCGGCAAGGACGCCGCCGATTGCGACGAGGCCGCAGGCGCCACCCGGATCAAACGGCTGCGCGATGCCTTGGGCAACCAGATGGTCAGCGAACTTCTGGTCAAGAACATCGCCAAAAAGGGCTATATGCTGTCGATCGAAAAAGACGTGATTCAGATGGTCTGACCTTGCCGCGCCGGGTAGGATACGTGCGGTAAAATGCCGGTTACACCCCTTGGAATGCGACCATCAAAGCCCCATCCTATAAAGACTCGCGTCAGGGAGTCTGATGATGAATGTGCACACCGCCCCAAAGACCAAAGGTTACGGTATTTCGGTCGAAGAGCTGGCCGGTCGGGTTGCGATCTACCGTGATGACACCCTTTTGGCAGAAAGCACCAACGCCAAGGTCATGTATGAAACGCGCTTGCCGGCTACTATCTATATCCCGCGCGATGACGTCTGCATCGATCTTGGCGACGAAACCGAATTGCAGACCTTCTGCCCCTTCAAAGGGACAGCGACCTATCACGATGTCATATTGGATGGTCAACGTCTGGCCAATTCCGTTTGGGCGTATGAAGACGCCCTGCCCGAAAGCACAGCCATTCAGGGTCATATCGGCTTCATGCCCGAAGCCTATACGCGGATCGACCTGGGCGAAAACAATCTGCGGACCCCAGAGGATGGCAATATCAGCGGCCCTCTTATCGATTGGCTGATGCGCGGCGCGTCCGAGAACCAGACCCCCGAAGCCTTCACCAAAGCCCTGGCCGACAAGATGCTGGAACACGGGATTGCCATTCAGCGGCTCAGCATTCTGGCCTGGTCGCTGCATCCGCTGATCGCGGGCAAACACTATATCTGGGAAAAGGGCGAAGCCGAGATTTCGACCAATGTGCCCACCTATGAAATCCACGACCATCCAGCCTATATCAACAGCCCCCTGCGTCACGTGTCGAACGGTTTGGGCGGGGTACGCCAGCGGCTGAACGACGAAAACCCGCAAAACAGCTTTCCGATCATGGAAGACTTGCGCGCTAAGGGGGCAACCGATTACGTCGCCATGCCGCTGCCATTCTCGGACGGGCGCACCAACGTCCTGACGCTGACCTGCGACCACCCGAACGGGTTCACCACCGAAAACCTGGGGCTGGTGTTCGAATGTTCCTCGGTCATTGCCCGATATTACGAGGTCTTCATGCAACGCGAGAACGCGCAGGTTTTGCTGGAAACCTATGTGGGCAAACGATCGGGCGCGCGGGTTCTGGGGGGCGAAATCCGGCGGGGCGACGGGGACGAGATCGACGCCGCCATCATGTTCTGCGACCTGCGCAACTCCACCAGCCTGGAAGAACGGCTTGGCCGCTCCGCCTATATCAATCTGCTGAACGAATTCTTTGAAACTGTTTCCGGCATCGTGCATGACAATGGTGGAGAAGTTCTCAAGTTCATCGGCGACGCTGTTCTGGCGGTGTTCCCGGCCGGAGACGATTCAGAGTCGGCGCGCTGGAATGCCCAACGTTCCGCCATCGAAATCGTCGAGAAACTGGGCGAGCTGCGCCAATCCGGCTCTGAAACCCATTGCGATTGCTCGATCGGTGTTGCCTATGGGCGTGTTACCTATGGCAATGTCGGATCACGCGAACGACTGGACTTCACCGTCATCGGACAGGCCGCGAACGTGGCCGCCCGATTGGGGGAATATGGCAAAAAGGTAGGTCAGCGTATTGTCGTCTCGGCTGATATTCAGCCGGCCTGCGCCAATGCGGTGCCGCTGGGGGATATCAAGCTGCACAACGTGTCCCAACCGGTCATATCCTACGCCCTCCAAACGTCGGCAGATGCGGTTTTGAACAACTGACGTCCGTTTTTCCGGACTGGTATTGCGATTGGGCCGGGATCTGTCCAGCCTGACGTCGCGCCCGTGACCTCCATCACGCCCCCAGCAAGATCAGTGCAGTCTGAGCGGGGGAAATCGTGTTCTGCGATTGTGCAATCTGGCTGCGGGCCAGAAAGCGGTCCGTCAGCTGCGCCACTGCCGCCTCATCGGTGAACTGCGACAAATCCTCTGATCCGGTCACACCCGACAGCTTGGCTTTGAACACCTCAAGCTGCCGGTCGATGTCCAACTGGGCGAAGCTAGGCGGCAGGCCAAGAGCCGTTTCCATCATACTGCGCATCGGGGGCAGGCTCATCAGATCGAACCACTTGGTGTCTGCGCTGCCGCTTTGCCCAGCCAGATCGACCAGGGCGTGCTGTGCATACAGTGCAATACGCATGGTTTCGTCGGACTCGCCCACCGCGATTTCGAACTGCGACATGTCATTGTCGCGCGCAATATCTTCCATGAACGTTGCCAACCCGGTCCGGCGTATCTCACCCGGCCCCAGACCGAACGCCTCGGAAAACTCCCGATACCTGCCGTCGGACAACCTGTTTGACAGCGCATCATCGGCGCTGGTGCCATCCGACAGTACTTTTTGAATGAAGTACCGGTTGTTTATGTCGCCCTCCAAACCGAAAGCGCCCAGTGCGACCTGCAACAAACGACGGTCCGACACCAGATCCTCAGCCGTTTGCACCTTGCCGATATTTTCCAGAAAGTACTGCCTCTCCCTCTCATTGACGGATGAAGACGAAAAGCTGTCGAGCTGCGCGTCATAGGTGCGCTGTAGAAACCGCCAGCCCACCAGACCACCCGTAGGGATGACAGGCTGGAATGTCATTGCTGATACGCCATCAATCGTTCTTCGCGCGGCAACAAGGCGCGCAGAGATTTCAGACATTTGTAATACTGCTCGGCCAGCAAAGCCTCGGTGGCCTCGGACAGCACTCGGCGACTGTCTGCGTCGGTGAAAACCTGACTCAGCTCCTCGACCCGCCGCAGCAGCTGCTGACGGGCCCGTTCGGGCTCCATGTCGCCGGACAGCACAAGCTGAGCGGCATAGCACACCCGCCTAACCGGGGTATTCACTTCATCCGGGTGGATGGCATCCCGCAAGCGCAGGACGTTGGCATCTGGCGTCATGATCGAGAACCGACTGCGGCGGTCACCATTTTCAACAACCACGCCGTTGATCAGGACCCTCTCTTTCGGTGCAAGTTTAAGAACAAGCCCGCCCATCAGCCGGCCCCCATTTGCCGCAGGCCGCGCAGCACGGCCATGTTGATCTCAAGCAGAGGTTCCACGGTCGCCTTTTTGCCCAGAACCTGGCTGCTGTGCTGCTCAGTGAACTCGGCCAGATAGAATATCCGGGCCCGCAACTCGTTGGGCAGGGCGTTGTCCGAATCCGTGACACCGCTGGCCAGAACGGTCCAAAGACGGCGATTTTCGTGCAGCGCCTGAACGAACCCGGCAAAATCTGTCTTTTGCCGGGCGGCCGCAGCCTTGAGCCGGTGCGTGATCTTTGAAATCGCCTCGTATTCGGTGTCGCGCGGTGTACGCGTGGGGGCGGCAGTCTGCGCATAGGCTCGCTGTGCAAGAGTGTGCGGTGTCACTTGAAATCCTTCCAATAGTCCGCCTTTTGGCGATCAGGGCCGGGGCGCATTTCCACGCCCCAGCCAGGTTCCGAAGGTTAACGGAACAGAGACAGGATGGACTGCGGCGCCTGGTTGGCGATCGACAGCGACTGGGTGGCCAACTGCTGCTGAACCTGCAGGGCCTGCAGACGAGCCGAGGTCTCTTCCATGTCGGCATCAACCAGCGAACCGATGCCGGATTTGAACGAGTCAGCCAGGTTTGAGATGAACTCTTTCTGGGTCTCGATCCGGCCCTGCGACGAACCGAATGCAGCCGAGGCGTCAATCGAGGTGTCGATCAGGGTTTCAATCGTTGCCATAGCCGCGGTTGCGCCAGCGCCGGTCGAAACGTCAATGCCGGTCAACGCGCCCAGACCGCCCGAGCCTGCGTTCACGTACTGAGCCGAGAAGGAGACGTCATTGCCAGTTGCGTTGGCGACCGACAGCGTGCCTTGAGTGCCCGAGTCGTAGTCAACGGTCAAACCGGTGATGCCCAATTCGTCGATCTTTGCCTTCAGGCCCACAGCGACAAGGTCACCTGTTGTTGTCGCAGCAGCGTCCGCAGCCGAGACGGTGTAGGAAACGACTTGATCGTTAATCGCGACAACAACCTTGTCACCTGCGGCAAAAGCACCGCTGGATTCATCTGTCACCAGCGCAGTTGCCGAGGTTGCACCATTGTCGATGGTCGCGCCCACCCGGTCGTTGCCGGTCGAGGCACCTGTCGAACCGTCAAACACCTGAGCCGCAGTGTAGCCGCCGGTCGACAGGTTCTGACCAGCCACAGATATCGACGAAGCGGTCACCGCACCTGTGTTGTCACGATCGAGCGAGGCCAGGATCGAAGCAGAACCTGAAGACCCGTCCACCAGGTTCAGACCGTTGAACTGCGCCGCACTAACAACCGAGTTGATCTGATCTTTCAGAGCGGTCACGTCATCATTGATCTTGCCACGATCCACGTTGTCTTCCTGGGCCGCGACGATCTTGCCCTTCATCTGGGTCAGCAGATCGGTCACTGTTTCAGCGGCATTCCGGGCCACTGCAACGGTCGATTCACCCAGCGCCAGGCTGTCCTTGATCGCGTTGAAACCATTGACGTCGGATTCCATGACCTTGGAAATTGCCCAGACGGCCGAGTTGTCTTTGGCTGTTGCAACGTCCTTACCGGTCGAGATCGCGTTCTGTGTCTGTGCCAGGTTCTTGTTGACCGATTTCAGAGTTTGCAGCGCAACCATTGCGCCATTGTTGGTCAGAATGCTGGACATAGCTTTCTTCCTTTTCCGTTCGGGCCCTTTACGCCCATGCTTACCCCGCATCATCCGCGGGCTTTGACGTCTTTCTGATCGGTGCGATCCGCCGTCGGGCCGTTCGCGCCACCTGCTGATTTCAGGTGCCCGACCACCTTTGCCCCTGATCCCCTAACGGAGTGCTAAAGCGCCCAAGCCAAAAAAATCGGATTTGAATCAAACCCGTCGCTAAGCCCGCTTTTCCAGTTTGGCATTGTGGCGCACGGTGTATCCGTTGCGCTGACCGTCGGCGCCATAGGTGCTGAACTCCTGCCGAACGCGACGCAATTCGGCCATTCGGCTGGCCACAGCGCGAATCCCCTCTGCCGCGCTGTTCAGCAGGGCCTGGTTGCGTTCCACTTTCTCTTGCAGGCGAATCAACTCAGCACTGTCAAAGACCCGAAGTTCATTGATCGCCCCGATAAGCTTTTCCTTTTCCGGCGCCATGTGATTCAACCGGTCCAGGTCACCATCGACAAGCGCAGTACGCTCGAGGTCCAGCACTTCTTCCAAGGACTTGATCAGGTCGGTATCAGCTTTGACCGGCATTGGTTTTCTCCATCATGGACTGGATCAGAATTTCGGACAGGCCTACACCACCGGATTCGGCCAGCGCGCGCGCCTGATGCTTTACAAGGAAAGAGGAAAACTGGTCTTCCCCTGCGCCACCGCCAAAGGATTGGCGCGCCTTGCCCAATCCGGACGCCTTGAGCATTTCTGCCAGAAACGCCGCCTCCAATTCGACTGCGGCGGTCTGCACTTTCTGGGATGTTGTCGGTGGTTGCGGGACGGGTTGGGTCGCAGAAACCTTCATTGCTTTCTCCGAAATTTGCATCGAACTTTCTCGATCAAAGGTGAAAGCAGTTAAAATAAACGTAACTTCCTGCGGGCAAATTTCCGGTTACACAAAAGGAGCCGGAGCAAAATGCCCAACCCTCTTTCAGCGGTGATATCCTCACCAACCGCCGCCAAGAAACCCGATGCCACCCAGCATGAGGCACGCGAATCCAAGGACGGTATGTCCTTTCAAACGGTGATGGATCAGGACACCGATCCGCAGTCCGGTGATGCTGAAACGGCTGACCTTCTGGTTCAGATTCCGGATGCGGCGTCAGAGTTGGAGACCATCACGGAAGAGGTTGAGGTCACAGACATCGCTTTTGCAACGGATGACCACCCCCCTGCTGAGACCCCCCCTGTTGCTGCAGAGGTCATTCCAAAACCGGTTTTGGAATCGCCTCCAAAAGAGCCCTCTGTGACATCTCCGGTCACCTCGTCTGACGCTGATTCGACCGGGAACAAGCAACAGAACCTCCCGGGGGTTGAAGCCCTGCGAACAGCCGAAACCTCAGTGCAGCGCTCGGTTTCTCCAGCCTTTCAGGCTTTGAACCCAGGGGGCGACCAACCGAGGCGACCGCATGAAAACGTCCTTAAACCGCAGAACCTGCCGAGGGGTCCGGCCATTGCGAACTCGCGTCCAAAAGAATTGCCGGTTCTGTCTGCTATTGCATATCCGGTTCGGAACGTACCGCAAGCCTCGCTCACACCCGGACCGATGCCGAAACATCCAAACACATCCGATCGCGCGCAGACATTTGTGCAGATGCAGCTTCTGGCATCCGACACGGCCAGCATTCAGGTTGATACACAAGCGATTCCCGAGGGCGAGGACATGCAGGCTGCCAGAGAGACCTCGACGTTATCTGCCACACGCGATTCGGGGCCAGCGGTTCAGGCGATGACAGCAACCGCCCGCGCGGAAACAACGCGCGCCATCGCATCTCAGATGGCAACCGCCATCAACGTAAGGCCGCATTCCGGCGCAATCGAGGTTGCGCTGAACCCCGAGGAGCTGGGGCGCGTTTCGATCGTTATGAATGGCCGTGACGACGGCCTGCACCTGACGATCAGCGCGGAACGCCCCGAGACGCTGGAAATGATGCGGCGCCACCTCTCGGTTCTTGAGGCCGAGTTCCGGAATTTCGGTATGGGCGACCTGTCCTTTGACCTGGGTACATCCGCCGATGCGCAGCACGACAATTCTGGCGGTGATGAGGGCACCGAGTTCTCGGCCCCTCAACCCGAGCACATCGCCGAGGTCGGCCCGGCACGCCCACACATCGCCCCCGACGGGCGGATCGATATGAGGCTTTAACCATGATCAACCCAACGCAATCGACGACCCAGACCAACACGCCCGCGCAGGCGGCATCCAAATCACAAGCTGCATCCGTGGCATCCGACTTTGATACGTTCCTGTTACTGATGACCACACAGGCGCAAAATCAGGACCCGCTGAAGCCGATGGATTCCAGTGAATATGCCTCGCAGCTTGCACAGTTTTCGATGGTCGAGCAGCAGGTGCAAACCAACGAGGCGCTCTCGGAGTTGGTGTTGTCACTGGGCGGCATCAAGCTGGAGGAGTTGGCCAATTGGGTCGGCATGAATGTCCGGACCACTGCGGCGTTTCACTTTGACGGTGAACCTGTGCCCCTGTCCGCGCAATCTGCAGAGGCGGCTGATGGCGCGGTCATGGTCATCCGTGACAGCAACGGCACCGAGATTGAGCGGATTTCCGTACCGGTAACACAAACCGACTTTGCGTGGGCCGGCACAACGAGTGACGGCAGCCCATTGCCGACAGGCAGCTATACGGCAACACTGGAAAGCTATGACGGGGATGAATTGCTGTCGACCCAACCCGTTGCAGCCTACAATCAGGTGGTTGAAGCACAGGTCGGGGACGATACTGTCTTGCTGACGCTGGAAAGCGGTCAGGTGGTACCGGTGGGAATGGTGACAGCGGTCCGAACCGGAGCTTGATCTGCAGGGCGCGACAGGCCACACCTGTGCAACTGCGACTCGATTTTGTACCGGTGACCCCCCTGTCTGACCCGATTACCCCTCCGTTGGATCTTGTTGATGACCTGCGCGATCAGGGTCTGGTTGCAGCGGATGCGCAGTTTCAGACATTGTATGGCGGGCGCACCAACCAGGTCTGGAAGGTGCTGGAAGAAAACGGCGGCAAGGTGCTGAAACTGTATCGCGCCGGACCGCGCAACCCGCTGTTCCGCAACGATGCCGAGCTGGAGGCGCTGTGCTTGACCGCCTTGGAGCCCACAGGTTTTGTTCCTCGCCTGCGCGCGGCCGGTCAACATAATCATGGCCGATGGGTGTTCTACGATCACGCGCCGGGCTCACCCTGGCGCGAGGGGTCGGCTGAGGTGGGGACGCTGTTGCGCAAGCTTCATACGCTTGACCTGCACGTTCAAGCACCGAAAGGGTGTAATGGCAGCGCGGATTTGGCGCGGCACGGGCAGAGTATTCTTGATGGGTGCGTTTCGAAAACGCGGATTCAATTGGAACAGTTGACGCCCAAGGAACAGGTGCCGCCTGTATCCCGCACATGCCTGATTCACGGTGACCCGGTGGCCGGGAATATTCTGACCGCACCTTCCGGTCTGACTCTTATCGACTGGCAATGCCCAGCGCAGGGCGATCCGTGTGAGGACCTAGCTTTGTTCTTGTCCCCGGCGATGCAGTACCTGTACCGGGGCGCGGCTCTGACTCAGGCGGAAGAGCGTCAATTCCTGTCTACCTATGGCCATGGTTATACAGTGGATCGGTATCAACGGCTGCGTCGTTGGTACGCGTGGCGCATGGCCGCCTATTGCCTATGGCGTGTCGAAAGCGGTGCGGGCGATTACGCGCAAGGGTTGGAACTGGAGCTGGCAACGCTCTAGCCGTCACCAATCCGCAAGTGCCATCAACGCATAGGCCGGTGGCAGCAACGCACGACGCCAGCGCCCCAACGGAAACCGTTGCGGCGCACGTGCAATAGGCTCCGGGAGGTCGGCACACTGCCCCAAAACCATCCTAGCCAGCGCACGACCGCAATAGGTGCCCATCGCCACACCGTTTCCATGATAGGCAAACCCGGCGAACAGCCCCGGCAGGCCCTCCACAGGCCCGACATACGGCGTTAGACCCCGCGAGAGGCAAACCATGCCTGACCACATATGGGTCACGTCAACACCCGACCAACCCGGAAACATCTTCCTGAAATCCCTTATGACCTTGCGCCTGATGGCGGCTTCGGCCAGCGGTGATGACAGCAATCCTCCGCGCATTCCGAACAGAAACCTTCGGTCGGGCATAAGGCGGAAATAATGCAGCAATTGGCGTGTGTCATAGGCCATCTGGTCCGAGGTCCAGCCCTGTTCCTGCATTTCGGCCTCGGACAAGGGACGGGTCACCAGTACCGTGGACTGCGCGGGCATGTACCGGCCTGCCATCCAAGATGGGATGTCCTCGCTGGAATAACCGTTGGTGCAGATCAGCACGTTTTGCGCCCTGATCCGACCGGATTCGGTCTGAACTTCAAGACCGGATCGCGTTTTTCGAAAAGTTTGCGCGGCGCTTTTCTGGAACAGTTCCGCGCCGCGTGACCTTGCTGCCTGCGCCAGTCCGAACAGGTATTTTCTGGGGTTCAGGGCAAATCCGACCGGAGTGGTGTAGCCGCCATAGAACCTGCCACCGAAGCCAAGCCCCGGCAGATCACCCGGTTCATGTAGCGTGCCAGACGCCTCGGCTTGTCGCCGCAGCTTTTCCATCGCGCGTGGAGTATGAGCCAGTTGGGTTTCACCCCGTGAATGCATATCGGTGTCGATGCAATGCGTCCCAAGCAGGTCGGCGACCAGGTGAACAGCGTCTGCTTCGGCCTGGGCATAGCTGCTTGTGGCAGTCTCTCCAAACTGGCGGACCATCGCGTGATGGCTCAGCTTTGACCCGCCCAGACAACAAAACCCGCCATTGCGCCCGGACGCTCCCCAACCCGGTATTTCAGCTTCGAGCACGGCTACCGACACTCCGGCCTCGGCCAGATGCAGCGCCGCCGACAGGCCAGTGAAGCCGCCGCCGATGATGACGACATCTACGCTCTGGTCACCTTCCTGCACTGGCCAATTGGGGCTGGGGCAGGTCTCATCCCACCAGCAACCCGCGCGCGGACCGGGGCCGTAGGTGTAGTTGGGGTAGATGCGCCTCATTCCGTTCGGGCGGCAGCCATTTCGTCTTGTCGCTGCCGCATCATCGCGCGTTTGGTCACCAGCGAGGCGATGATCACGCCAATGGTGACAACAGCGATCATGATCGTCGATAGCGCGTTGATTTCGGGACTGACCCCCAATCGCACGGAAGAGAATATTCTCATCGGCAAGGTCGTCGCCGACGGGCCCGAGGTGAATGATGCGATCACAAGATCGTCCAGAGAGAGGGTGAAAGCCAGCAACCATCCGGAAATAACAGCCGGAGCGATAATCGGCAGTGTTACCAGGCGAAACGCTTGCGCCGGCGAGCAACCCAGATCAAGTGCGGCCTCTTCTAGTGATTGATCGAACGTTACAAGACGCGACGAGACGACAACGGACACAAAGCACATCGAGAACGTCGTGTGCGCCAACACAATGGTCAGGATGCCGCGATCCAGTCCGATACCGATGAAGAGCAGCAACAGCGACAGGCCGGTGATGACTTCAGGCATTACCAGCGGCGCGTAAATCATGCCCGAAAACAGAGTGCGGCCAAGGAAACGGCCCCCGCGCACCAGCACATAAGCAGCGGCGGTGCCCAGAATTGTTGCGATCGTCGACGAGAACACAGCAACGCGCAAAGTCACCCACGCTGCGTCCAAGATTTGCTCGTTCTGAAAAAGCTCACCGTACCATTTGGTCGAGAACCCTGCCCAGACCGTGACCAGCTTGCTTTCATTGAAGCTGAAGATGATCAGGATGATCATCGGGATATAGAGGAAGGCGAACCCCAGGGTCAGCGAAACCGTGTTGAACCAGCTTAACCTGCTCATTGCTCGGCCTCCGTCTGTTTTTGCTGATTGCGCTGGAACAGCACGATCGGCACTACAAGAATCAGCAACAGCACCACCGCCACGGCGCTGGCCACCGGCCAGTCTCGGTTCGAGAAGAACTCCTCCCACAGCACTTTGCCGATCATCAGAGTACCCGAGCCACCCAGCAACGACGGGATCACGAACTCACCGATCACCGGGATCATCACGAGGAAACAACCCGCGATGATGCCGGGGCGCGACAGCGGGACCGTCACCAGCCAAAAGGCCTGCAGGCGCGAACAGCCCAGATCCTCGGCCGCTTCGATCAGGGACCCGTCCATCCGCTCGAGCGACGAATAGATCGGCAGGATCATGAACGGAAGATAGGTATAAACGATGCCTATATAGACAGCCGTATTAGTGTTCAGAATGGTCAGCGGAGTTGAGATGATACCCGCCCACAGCAGCAACTGGTTCAGGTAGCCTTCGTTCGACAGGATGCCCATCCACGCATAGACGCGGATCAGAAACGAGGTCCAGAAAGGCAGGATTACCAGCATCATCAGCGTCGGCCGCCATTCCGCAGGTGCGCGCGCCATGCCATAGGCAATTGGATAGCCCACCAGCAGCGTCAGGAAAGTGGAAATGACCGCGATTTTGACGCTGGAGAGATAGGCTTTCCAATACAGGTCATCCTCGGTCAGCCAGACGAAGTTCTCGAAATCCAGTTGGCTGAAGAAATCCCTTATCCCGGCCCAACCCTGCGACAGGTCAAGCGTCGGCGTGTAAGGCGGAATGGCTAGCTCGGTATCCGACAGTGAAATTTTCAGGACAATGAAAAACGGCACCAGAAACAGCGCCAGCAGCCAGACATACGGAACGGCAATCAGAAACGCGCGGCGCATCAGCTTACCAGCAAAACCGCGGCGGTTGCTGTCCAGGACAGCCAGACCGGGTCTTCCCATGTAAACGACCGGCGCGAGATACGGCGAGTGTTGGCCGTCTGCGCCTTGATAATCGTGCCGTTCGGCAGTTCAACGTAATAGGTGGAGAGATTGCCCAGATAGGCGATGTCGTGCACCTTGCCCTGCACCGCGTTGATCGCATCCGTCGGGCGGTCTGCCGAAATCGTCACCTTTTCGGGCCGGATCGCGAGGTGACAGGTCTGTCCCTGCGAAAACCCGTTGGCCGAGGTCGCCGTCAAGGGCGACTGCCCCTCGGCCCAGTCGATCTGATAGGTATCGTCACCGTTGGACGAGGCCCGGCCTTCGATGATGTTCACATCGCCGATGAAATCCGCGACATAGACCGAGTTTGGGTTTTCATAGATGCGGTCCGGCGTTTCCACCTGCATCAGCCTGCCTTGGTCCATCACGGCTACACGGCTGGCAACCGTCATAGCCTCTTCCTGATCATGGGTCACGATCACGAAAGTTGTGCCGGTCTTTTCCTGGATGTCCATCAGTTCGAACTGCGTGTCCTGCCGCAGTTTCTTGTCCAGCGCGCCCAGCGGTTCGTCCAGCAGCAGCAGTTTTGGTGCCTTGGCCAAAGACCGCGCCAGCGCCACCCGCTGACGCTGACCGCCCGAGATCTGATGCGGCTTGCGGCGAGCAAATTGCTCCAACCGGGTCAGGCGTAACATCTCTTCGACCCGATCCTCAAGGTCGTGCTTGGGCATGTTGTCCCGGCGCAGGCCAAAAGCGATGTTGTCCCAGATGCTGAGATGCGGAAATAGCGCATAGGACTGGAACATCATGTTCACCGCCCGCTTGTTCGGCGGGATCGGATCGATATCCTGACCGCCCAGCAAGATATGCCCTTCGGTGGGTTTCTCGAACCCGGCCAGCATCCGCATCATGGTGGTCTTGCCGCAACCCGAAGGTCCCAGCAGCGCAAAGAACTCGCGCTCGAAAATGTCCAGAGACAGGTTGTCGATGGCCGTGAAGTCTCCAAACCGCTTGGTGACATTTCGGAACTGGATCAAAGGTTTCGCCTGTGGATCATTCCACGGCGCAAAGATGTCAGAAGTCACTGTGGCCCCCGTTTTTGCCGGACTGGAAACAGGTGCAGGGCGGCCCAGCCGCCCTGCACAGATAAATCGGTCAGGTGCCCGACTTTATCTTGGTCCACATGCGGGTCACGACCCGCTGTGTTTTCTGGGGGTAAGGTCCCTTGATATAGGTTTTCGCCATAGCCTCTTCCGACGGATAGACGGCAGGGTCACCGATCACGTCCTCCGAAAGGAATTCCTGCGAGGCTTTGTTGCCATTGGCGTAGAACACATAGTTCGATGCGGCAGCCATGTTCTGGGCGTCCAGCATGAAGTCGATGAACTTATGCGCTCCGTCAGGGTTCGGTGCATCGACCGGCACGGCCAGTTGGTCGAACCACATCTGCGAACCTTCCTTGAACGCGTTATAGGCGATCTCAACGCCGTTATCGGCCTCGGCCGCACGGTCCCGCGCTTGCAGCACATCGCCCGAGAACCCAACGGCCACGCAGATATCCCCGTTGGCCAAAGCGTTGATATATTCCGAGCTGTGGAACTTGTTCACATATGGCCGGACCGCCGCAAAGACTTCTTCGGCCTTGGCAATGTCGTCCTTGTCATGCGAATTTGGGTCCAGACCAGCGTAGACCAGCGCCGCCGGCACCATCTCATCCGGCGCATCCAGGAAATACACGCCGCACGAGGCCAGCTTCTCCATGTTCGCCGGATTGAAAATCAGTTCCATCGAATCCAGCGGCGCATCCTCGCCCAGCACTTCCTTGACCTTGCCGACATTCACGCCCAGCCCGGTGGTGCCCCACATATAGTTGACCGAATGCTTGTTGCCGGGATCGAACTGCGAGACGCGTTCGGCTATGACATCCCACGCATTGCCGATATTTGACAGTTTGGTCGCATCCAGCTCCTGAAACGCGCCTGCCTGGATCTGACGGCTCATGAAGCTGCCGGTCGGCACCACCACGTCATAACCCGATCCCCCGGCCAGCATCTTGGTTTCCAGAACCTCGTTGCTGTCGAACACGTCGTAGATCAGCGTCAGGCCGGTCTCTTCTTCGAACTTCTTCAGAAGATCCTCATCGATATAGTCGGACCAGTTGTAGACACGCACTTCTTCGGCGAAAGCCGCTGAAGTCCCCAATGCGATGACCGCAGTCATCGTCAGCGTTTTGATTGACATTTTTTTCTCCCTGCAAGTGTGGGGGTATTTTCACCTTTTTTTTGATTTGATCAAGTTTTGCGTTTTCCCCCGATCCCGCGTATGCTTTCGAAAGGTCAGGTATCTGGCAAGTTACCATCGTTGGAAACAGGGCAAACCAATTGGATTTGATCAAAAATAAAGCACCCGCCTCGAAGGCAGAGGGTGAAAATCGACCCGCGCATGAGCAGGTGTATCAAACCCTGAAAGCTCAGATCATGTTCGGCGATTTGGTGCCGGGGCAACCTGTAACGATACAGGGTTTGACCGAATCTCTTGGCGTCGGAATGACCCCGGTACGCGAAGCAATCCGGCGTTTGATTTCGGATGGTGCGCTGATGTTTCAGGGCAACCGCAGGGTCAGCGTCCCATTGCTGTCGGCGGGCGATGTCGAGCAGATGATATTTGCCAGATTATCAATGGAATCAGAGCTTTCCAGACGGGCGGCCGCGAATGTGAGCAGCACGGATATCGACCATCTTGAACACATTGATCAGCGGCTGGACCGCACCATAGCCGATGGTGATGTCAGCGGTTATCTGCGTCTGAACCACAGCTTTCACGAGACACTCTATTCCCATGCGAGTGCACCAATTCTCAGCGATCTGACCGAGCGACTCTGGCTTAGATTCGGGCCGTCGCTGCGGGTGGTTTGCGGTCGGTTTGGCACTCAGAGCCTGCCGGACTGGCACAAGGATATCCTTACCGCTTTGCGTGCAAAGGACGCCGACGGGGTCGCAAAAGCCACCGCACGAGACATCAAACAGGGGATGGAACTTATGGCCGACGCCCTGTCCCATGATTAGATTAATGCGATTCGATTGACAGAAAAAAATTTGATCATATTGTGAACGCCAATCGCTCGTTCAGGAGAATTCCGGATGTCCACCATTACCAATCACATGCCCACCGCTGAATTGCAGGCGCTGGATGCCGCCCACCACATGCACCCGTTTTCGGCCAATGGGTCGCTGGGCCAAGAGGGCGCGCGCGTCATCACCCGCGCCAATGGCGTTTATCTGACCGACAGTGAGGGCGAAGAGATTCTGGACGCCATGGCTGGCCTGTGGTGTGTCAATATCGGCTATGGTCGGGAAGAGCTGGCCGAGGCCGCCGCCCGCCAGATGCGCGAACTGCCTTACTATAACACCTTCTTCAAAACGACCCACGTACCAGCCATTGCTCTGGCCAAGAAACTGGCCGAACTGGCACCGGGCGATCTGAACCATGTGTTCTTTGCCGCGGGCGGGTCAGAGGCAAACGATACCAATATCCGCTTGGTACGCACCTATTGGGCCGAAAAAGGCCAACCCGACAAGAACATCATCATCAGCCGCAAGAACGCCTACCACGGCTCGTCCGTGGGTTCGGCCTCGCTGGGCGGTATGGCGGGGATGCACGCGCAGGGCGGAATTCCGATCCCGAACATCCATCACATCAACCAGCCGAACTGGTGGGCCGAAGGCGGCGACATGACGCCCGAGGACTTCGGTCTGGCCCGCGCGCGTGAACTGGAAGAGGCCATTCTGGAGCTGGGCGAGGACCGCGTCGCCGCTTTCATCGCCGAACCCGTTCAGGGCGCAGGCGGTGTAATCGTGGCACCCGACACCTACTGGCCCGAGGTTCAGCGCATCTGCGACAAGTACGATATCCTGCTGATCGCAGATGAGGTGATCTGCGGTTTCGGCCGCACCGGCAACTGGTTCGGTTCGCAAACCGTTGGGATCAAGCCGCATATCATGACCATCGCCAAAGGACTCAGCTCGGGCTATGCGCCCATCGGTGGGTCCATCGTCAATGACGAGATCGCCGAAGTCATCGGCGGTACTGAGTTCAACCACGGCTACACCTATTCCGGCCACCCCGTCGCTGCCGCGGTGGCACTGGAAAACCTGCGTATCCTCGAAGAAGAAAAAATCGTCGATCACGTCCGCGACGTGGCCGCGCCCTATCTGAAACAGAAATGGGAGGCGCTGGTCGATCACCCGCTGGTGGGTGAGGCCAAGATCGTCGGCATGATGGCCTCGATCGCACTGACGCCGGACAAAGTCAGTCGTGCCAAGTTCGCGTCCGAGCCCGGCACCATCGGCTATATTTGCCGCGACCGCTGTTTTGCCAACAACCTGATCATGCGTCATGTGGGCGACCGGATGATCATCTCACCACCGCTGGTTCTGACACCTGCGGAAATCGATGAGATGTTCGTGCGCATCCACAAGTCGCTGGACGAGGCGCAGGCCGAGATCATCGCCCAAGGGCTGATGAAAGCGGCGGCATAAGACAGCGTCTGGTAAAAGTAAGGACGGCCTGATGACACCGGCTTTTCTTGCCGGTGTCCTGCGGAGTCACTTTTTCGGCAGGCACCGGAGTTACCGCGTTTCGTAGCTCCGGCTCCAACTGTCTTCGTACTCTCCCAGCACTCTGGAAAAATCCAGCAAGGAGGCAAAAAGCCTTGCGTAGACGTCTCTCGACATAAGAGGTTCCTTTTCGTCGAGAAGCTGTACCAGTTGGACCACGTTGGTCGCGAAGACATCATAGACTTCTTTGTCCGCGGGTGTCGGGTCTAGGGTCCAGATGCTGCGATCATCGTAATATTCTGCTGGCTTCGGTTCGTCATCAATCATGGAGCGGCCTCATCAATTTGAAGCACACTTGGGACCGGTAAGAACCGAAACAATATCCGTGGCAGGAAGTCACAAGAGATTGGCCAAATCGACCAACCTTTTGCAACTAATACGCCGGAACGTTGTCAACGGTCAGGGCCTTTGCTGCGTCCTTACCGCAACCGCTCCAACAGTCTGAGACTCGCATATCCATCCGGCAACAACCCCTGTGCCAGTTGATAAGCCCGCACCGCGTCGGTCGTGTTTGGCCCGGTGCGCCCGTCGATGCCCTGCGTATCGAACCCTGCCTCGGTCAGGCGGGATTGCAGTTCCTTTTTCTCGGTGAAGCTCAGCACCCGATCGCTGCGCGGCCAGTTGGCTTGAAACGGGGCGTGACCAGCTAGACGGTCGGACAGATGGCCGATACCAATCACATAAGCGTCGGCGCCATTATACTTCTCGATCACGCCGAAATTGTCGAAGACCATCAACGCAACGCCCTGCCCGCCTGCAGGCAGCAGGATGGCCGCATTCCCGTGATCCGGGACCGGTTGACCATCACGCCCGACCACACCGCGTGCGGCCCAGTCCGACGGCAGCAACGTGTAATCCCGCTTGGCGGTGGCATAGTCGAACCCCTCGGGCAGGCGCACCTCGACCCCCCAGGGTTGCCCCTTGGTCCAGCCGTGCCGCGCCAGATAGGCAGCGGCCGAGGCCAGCGCATCGGCGGGGTCATCTGACCAGATATCCCGCCGACCATCGCCGTCAAAATCCACCGCGTGATCCAGGTAAGAGGTCGGCATGAACTGCGTATGCCCCATCGCCCCGGCCCAGCTGCCGACCATGTTACCGGGGCTGACATCCCCGGCCTGAACTATCTGCAACGCGGCGATCAGCTGGGTTTCAAAGAACTGCGCCCGCCGCGCATCGAAAGCCAGTGTCGCCAATGAGCGGATGGTGTGGTCACCGCCCCGGAACGTACCGAACGAGGTCTCAAGCCCCCAGATCGCGGTGACGATCTCTTTTTCCACGCCATATTGCGCCTCGATCCGGGTCAGCGTCGCGTAGTGACGCTCCAGCCCGGCACGGCCATTGACAACACGCGTCTCCGCGACGGCGGAATCCAGATATTCCCAGATCGGTTTCGAGAATTCGGCCTGATTGCGGTCGCGTTCGATGACCTTCTTGTCATAGGTCAGCCCGGCCAGCGCCCGATCCAGCGTTGCGACGGAAATGCCCTGTTCAAGCGCCCGCTCCCGAAACGCCCCCAGCCACGCCTGAAACCGCGCGTTTCCTTCGGTCGACACCCGATACTCCATCGCTGAGGGCCGCAGAACCGGTCGTAACGATACTGTCAGATCGGCCGAGGCCAGCTGAAAGGTCTGAGACCCATCCGCCGTATTGAGGTATTCCGCCTGCACAATGGATGCCCATAATGCAGCGGCAATGACGCCACTTGTGCATTTACGCATTCCGAAATTCCTGATTTCTGCTCGGGGCCAGAATAGCGTAAAACGCGTGATTCACAAAGGGCTCAGACCGAAACTTCTGACGTGGCGGACCAAACGGGATAAGCTGCTGAGATGACGCCATTTGATGACCCCAAAGTAGCCGCTGCTTACGACGCGCTGCCAAAGGAGGCCCGCGCTGGTGCGTTGATCCTGCGCGAGTTGATCTTTGAAACCGCCGCCACCCTTCCACGTGCGCAGCCTCTGCAAGAGACGCTGCGCTGGGGGCAGCCCGCCTATCTGGCGCCAAAAGGATCGACGATCCGGGTCGGCACGCATAAAGCCGCGTCATTTGCACTGTTCGTGCATTGCCAAAGCCGGCTGATGGGCGATTTCACCTCGGCATTTCCGGGTGAGGATCGGTTGGATGGCAACAGGGCCGTGCTATTCGACAAGCCCGCGCAGATCGATCCGACCCGCCACGGCTGGCTGATTGTGCGGGCGCTGACCTATCACCTTTGACGGCGCTTGCGTTCGACCTTGCGTTTGATCTTATCTTTCTTGCGCTTGGTGCTGACCGCCTTGCGCCGCGTTGGCCGCCCTTTCAGTGCGCGCCCGCGGGGCAAAGCCTGATCGTCGATCGACAGCAACTCCAACTCCAGCCCGCCGGTGACAGGCGTGGCCTCGGTCAGGCGAACGGTGACGCGCTGGCCAATGGCGATGAGCAGCCCGGTGTCTGATCCCATCAGGGTCCCGGCCTCGCGGTCAAAGTGGAAAAACTCGCGCCCCAGCGAGCGCACAGGCACCAGCCCATCCGCGCCGGTCTCATCCATCTTCACGAAAGCCCCGAACCGGGCGATGCCGCTGATACGGCCCGAGAACTCATTGCCCACCCGCTCGCTAAGATAGGCGGCCAGATAGCGATCAGTCGTGTCGCGTTCGGCCATCATTGAGCGGCGCTCGGTGTCCGAGATATGAGTGGCGGTTTCATCGAGCCGCGCGATTTCGTCCTCGGTCAGCCCGTCCTTGCCCCAACCATGGGCCGAGATTAGCGCCCGGTGCACGATCAGATCGGCATAGCGGCGGATGGGCGAGGTGAAATGCGCATAATTCCGCAGCGCCAGCCCGAAATGGCCAAAATTCTCGGGGTTATAGTAAGCCTGCGCCATCGACCGCAGGGTGGTTAGATTGATCAGTTCGGCATCTTCGGTCCCCGCAGCCGCGTTCAGCAGCGCGTTCAGGTGGCGAGTCTGCAACACCTGCCCTTTGGCAAGGTTCAGCCCCGCAGCCTGCGCCGTTTCCCGCAGGCTTTCCAGTTTCTCGGGCGCGGGTTCTTCGTGCACGCGGAACAGCAGGGGGCGGCGTTTGGCGATCAGAGTCTCGGCGGCGGCCACGTTGGCGAGGATCATAAACTCCTCGATCAACTTATGCGCGTCCAGCCGGTCGCGGAACGCCACGCTGGTCACTTCACCCGCGTCGCTGAGGACGATCTTGCGTTCGGGCAGGTCCAACTCCAGCGGCTGCCGCACGGCGCGCGCCTTTTTCAGCGCGGCATATGCGGCATAAAGCGGTTTCAACACCGGCTCCAACAACGGCCCGGTGCGGTCGTTGGGGGTGCCGTCAATGGCGTCCTGCACCTCGGCATAATGCAGCGAGGCGGCAGAGCGCATCAGCCCGCGCACAAAGCGGTGTTCGATCTTGTTGCCGTCTGCGTCGATCTGCATCCGTACGGCGATACAGGCGCGCGGAACGCCTTCGTGCAGCGAACACAGATCGCCGGACAGGCGATCCGGCAACATCGGCACCACACGATCCGGGAAATAGCTGGAGTTACCACGCTTTCGCGCCTCGCGATCCAGTGCGGTTCCCGGCTGCACATAAGCAGCAACATCCGCGATGGCGACCCAGATCACGTGGCCGCCAGGGTTTTTTGGGTCGTCGTCGGCATGCGCAAAACAGGCGTCGTCATGGTCGCGCGCGTCCGAGGGGTCGATGGTCAGCAGCGGCATGTCCCGAAGGTCTTCGCGCCCTTTCAGGCCGACGGGTTTGGCCTTATCGGCCTCGGCAATCACCTTGTCGGGGAAATCGTCTGGGATACCGTGCTGATGGATGGCGATCAGCGAGACGGCCTTCGGGGCCGAGGGATCACCCAGTCGCTCCACAATCCGCGCACGGGGCAGACCCATTCGATTCTTGGGTCCGGCCTGTTCGGCCTCGACCAACTCACCGTCCTTAGCACCCAGCACTGCGCCGTCATGTACTAACCACTCGGTCTGGCCGGTCTTGTCGATGGGCACGATCCGCCCGCCCTCGGCCCCTTTGCGAAAGATGCCCACTATCTTGCGCGGGTTGGTTCCGATGCGGCGGATCAGGCGGGCCTCGTAATTGTGGTCTTCCTCATGCACCACAGTCAGGCGGGCCAGAATGCGGTCGCCCTCGCCCAGCGCCGGATCGCTGGCACGGGAAATGATCAGAACAATAGGCTCGACCCCCTCGCCATGCCACTCAAGCGGACGGGCGAACAGATCGCCATCGGCGCTGGGGGCTTTGACCTGCAGCACACTGACCGGCGGCAGGCGGTCCGGGTCGCGATAGCTGCGCTTGCGTTTTTCCAGATGCCCTTCGGCCTCAAGCTCTTTGAGGATACGCTTCAGATCAATCCGGTCCGCGCCCTTGATTCCAAAGGCTTTGGCGATGTCGCGTTTCGAGGTCAGGGTGGGGTTCGCCGAGATCCAGTCGAGGACCTCCTGCTTGGTGGGAATGCGAGTCATGGTCCCGGCCTAGCACGGGGATGCGACCGCGTCATGACTAAAAAGGATCAGGGTTTCAGATCGGCGACCGTGTCGACATCGCGCAACTGGTCCAGCAAGGCCACACGTGTACCGGGGACAGATGCCAACGTGTCGACCAGAGCATGCTCGGTCGACCAGCGCACATCACGGAACAAGCCTGACGGCAACGCGCTGTATCTTTGCGTCCCGACCAGCCAGTAGCCACCGTCCGGTGCAGGGCCAAACACCATCTGGTCCCTGCCCAAAGCCTTGAACGCCCTTGCAATGTGCTCGCGTGTGATACCCGGGATATCTGCACCGATCAAACAGACCGGTCCTTTCGGCATGCCGCGCAGCATCCGTCCCATCCGGTCGCCCAGATCTCCCCGCCCCTGGGCGGCGCGCAGAATGTCGGCGGGCCAGATGCGGCTGGTCAGCCCCTCATGGTCCGGGGATACCGCCAGGACGATCTGCCAACGCGGATCGCGCAGCCGTCGGATCAGAGACCGGGTCTGGTGGCGGAACCACCACGCTGCGCCAACCATACCGATATCGCGGCCCAGCCGCGTTTTCACCCGACCCGGGCGCGGCTCCTTGACCATGATGACCAGAGTACGCTGCATCAGTTAGGCGAAATAATCCCGCAGGATACGCGTGTAGATCGACTTGAGCTGCTCGATATGCGCCACCTCAACGCATTCATCCACCTGATGCATGGTGCGACCGACCAGGCCGAACTCGACCACCGGACAGTGGTTTTTCACAAACCGCGCATCCGAGGTGCCGCCCGTCGTGGACATCTCGGGCCGGATACCGGTTTCCGCTTCGACCGCCTGCGCCACCAGATCAGAGAGCGGGCCGGGTGGTGTCAGGAAACTCTCGCCCGAGATCTTGATGTGCACAGCGACCTCGACGCCAAAGGCGTCGGCCACGGTTTGCGCCTCGGTGCGCAGCCATTCGCTGAGGCTTGCCCCTGAGTGCAGATCGTTGAAACGGATATTCACTGCCCCACTACATTGCGCCGGGATCACGTTGGTCGCTTCGTTGCCCGTATCGATATTCACGACCGCCAGCGTCGAGGCGTCGAAATGGTCCGAACCGCGATCCAGCTCATGACTGGCCAACCGGTCCATCAGCCGCGCTATCGCGGGCAGAGGGTTCTTTGCCCGGTGCGGATAGGCCGAATGGCCTTGCATACCGGTCACGGTGAACCATGCCGTCATCGAACCTCGGCGACCGATCTTCATCATCTCACCCATCGTGTTTGGGCAGGTCGGCTCCCCTACCAGACAGACCGACATCCGTTCACCGATTTCAGTCATGTAGTCCAACAGTGCAGTGGTTCCGTCCAACGCATCGGCCTCTTCATCGCCGGTGATGGTCAGGATAACGGCGCCATCGGGCGGCGTTTCGCGCACGAAATCCACCGCTGCTGCCGCAAAGGCCGCCACGCCGGATTTCATGTCGGTGGTTCCGCGCCCATACAACAAACCGTCGCGGATCTCGGCACCAAAGGGCGGCATCGTCCAAGCGGCCTCGTCCCCGATGGGAACTACATCGGTGTGACCGTTGAACCCAAAGCTGCGCACGTGGCCTTTTTCGCCCCAGCGGGCAAACAGGTTGCTGATGCCGCCGCGGTCCACGCGGGTGCAGTCGAACCCCGCATCGGACAGGAGTTGTTCCAAAAGAACCAGGGCGCCGCCTTCCTCGGGTGTGACCGATGGGCAACGGGTCAGGGCCGCTGTCAATTCTACCGGATCTGTCATGGCGGGGCCCCTCTGGTTCGTTTGCGCGCACAGATTCAACGAATTGGGCCGATTGCCAACCCCTGCCCACGTAAATCTGATCGCTTTTTTGCAAGCGTTTCGCTTTGACACCCCAACAAAACACAGGGCTTTACCCCGCGAATACCTTGCTGCACCGTTCAAATCTGCGTTAGAGCCCCGCGAAACAGGTGATTAGAAGATGATACGCGCGCTTTTCGCATTGGTCTGTCTGACCTTTGCCGTTCTTGCACAGCAAAGCCAGGCACAGACCCTGAATGTCACCACGGTGACCCGCCCTCCGTTTTCCTATGCTGAAGACGGGGCGCAGACCGGGTTTTCACTGGACTTGCTTGAGGCGCTCGCCGAGTCGCTGAACTGGGAGTATTCGGTCGACCGTGTCGGGTCGTTCGGCGAGATGCTGGGCGCGGTGCAGAACGGTTCGGCCGATCTGGCCATCGCCAATATCTCGATCACCGCCGCGCGTGAGACGCAGATGGACTTCAGCCAGCCGATTTTCGAAGCCGGGTTGCAGATTATGGTCCCGTCCGATGCAGCGCGCCAGCCGTCGCTGCTGCATGCGCTGCTATCGCGCGAATTGTTTATCGCCATCGGCCTGGCCTTCGCCCTCTTGCTGGGCGGTGGTATGTTGATGTGGACCTTCGAGCGCCGCTCGCAGCCCTATTTCGATCGCAAGTTGAACGAAGCGTGGTTCCCCTCATTTTGGTGGGCGCTGAATCTTGTGGTGAATGGCGGCTTCGAGGAACGGATGCCCCGCACCCCGTTCGGCCGCCTGTTGGGCGTAATTCTGGTGGTCTCGTCCCTGTTCATCGTATCGGTGTTCACGGCGCGCATCACATCGGTCATGACGGTGGATGCAATCAGCGGCAGCGTTAACTCCGTCAACGATCTCTATGGCAAACAGGTCGGCACGATCACCGACTCGACCGCCGCCAGTTTCCTGAACCGGCGCGAGATCGAGTTCACCGGGTATTCCGGCCTTGATGAAATGCTGGTCGCCTTCGAGGACAACGAGTTGGACGCCACGGTCTTTGACGCACCTATCCTGTCCTACTATGCCTCGCACGAAGGCCGCCGGATCGCCACAATGACCGGCGGCATCTTCCTGCGTGAAAGCTATGGGATCGCGTTTCCGACCGGCTCACCTTTAGTCGAAGAGGTCAACCAGGCACTGCTGTCGCTGCGCGAAGACGGTACCTATGATGAGATTTACCGCAAGTGGTTCGGGGCGCGAAACTAAGCCTGTTCCTCATCGCCGAAAAACGGCGTCATCTGCGCGACGATCACGGCGTTTTCATCCAGAGCCCGCTGCATCAGCGCCCGTTCATCGGGGTCGATATCATGACCCTGCGCCTCACGCTCGGCCAAGGTGCCATAGCCGGTGACGTCCAGCGGCGCGGTATCGGCCTGTTTCAGAATGGCCACGGTTTCGCGCACGGCCTCGGCCTCGTCCACACCGCTGGCGAAACACATCAGCGCCGCCCCGGTTGCAGCTTCGGGAAGACCGTCGCCATCCTTGCGGCCAATCTGCACAAGCAGGGTATAAACCTGCTGACGAGAGGGTTTCTTTTGCTTTTCCATGCAGGGGGCCATAGCCGCGCGCCCGCCGCCGGTCAAGCGGTCGGGATTGCGGGACCAAGGCTTCGCCTCCATAGTGCGGTGACACAGATCGCAAAGGATGCCTCCATGCCCTATCCTGAATTCATCACCGACTTTCCAAGCCTCGACGTACCTTTTCCTGAGGACGTGGTGCAATCAGCGGTGATCCGGTCGGATACGGGGCTGGTAGCCTTCTTCACCTTCCTGAAGGATTTCGAACTGCCGCCGCATTCGCACAAGGCGCAATGGGGCACGGTGATTGAAGGTGAGGTGGAATTGACCATCGGGGAGGAGACCAAAACCTTTCGACCTGGCGACAGCTACTCGATTCCGTCCGGCGTTGAACATGGCGGCAAGATCAAGGCCGGAACACGGGTGATCGACGTGTTCGAGGAACCCGATCGCTATCCGGTCAAAGCGTAAACATAAAAGGCCGCAGCACTGTGCCGCGGCCCCTGTTTGATCTGCGGGTCGGTCAGTCGCGCAGCAGTTCGTTGATCCCGGTTTTCGAGCGGGTCTTTTCGTCCACCCGCTTCACGATCACGGCGCAGTACAGGCTGACATTGTTCTTCGACGGCATCGAACCGGCAACGACCACCGAGTAAGGCGGCACTTCGCCATACATGACTTCACCGGTTTCGCGGTCGACGATCTTGGTCGATTTGCCGATAAACACGCCCATGCCAAGAACCGAGCCCTCACGAACGATACAGCCCTCGACCACTTCGGAGCGCGCGCCGATAAAGCAGTTGTCCTCGATGATGGTGGGGCCGGCCTGCATCGGCTCCAGTACGCCACCGATGCCAACTCCGCCGGACAGGTGAACGTTTTTGCCGATCTGCGCGCAAGAGCCGACGGTGGCCCAGGTATCGACCATGGTGCCTTCGTCGACATGAGCGCCCAGATTCACGAAAGACGGCATCAGCACCACACCCGGAGCGATATAGGCCGACTTGCGAACCACGCAGTTCGGAACCGCGCGGAAACCGGCGGCTTTCCACTGGTTCTCGCCCCAACCGGCGAACTTGCTGTCCACCTTGTCCCACCAGCCGCCTTGCTGTGGGCCGCCGGCCTGAATCTCCATGTCCTTGATGCGGAAGCCCAGCAGAACTGCTTTCTTGGCCCACTGATTCACATGCCAGTCGCCGCTGTCCAGCTTTTCAGCGACACGCAGCGAGCCACTGTCCAGCGCGTTCAGCGTATCTTCGATCGCTTCGCGGGTCTCGCCGGTGGTGGCGGGGGTAATAGTGTCGCGCGCCTCCCAGGCGGCTTCGATGGCGGCTTCCAGTTGCGCGTTGGACATTTGGGGCTCCCTGCAGAATCTGTTTGCGTTGGTGTTGCCTATACGCAAGCGCGGGACTGGCCGCAATGCGACGCTGAACGCGCGCTTTGCGGCTGATTGTTGCGGTTTTAAGCGTCCAGAGGGTCCGGTGAGATGTTGCCACCACAGATCAGCACCGCCACCCTCTCACCCGGCTCTGGTTGGTATGCCCCCGAAATCAGCGCGGCAAGGGCCGTCGCGCCAGCTGGTTCCACCAGAATCCGATGTGCCTGCCACAGGGCTTGCTGCGCCTCGGCAATGGCCTCATCCCTCACCAGAACCGAAGTCATCCCATGCGCCAGGCCAAAACAGATCGAGCCAATCCGCCGCGCGCCCAGCGCGTTGGCGGCAATGCCCGAGACGGTGACGTCCACCGGCCCGCCCGCTTGTAAGGCCGCGTTCAGCGCGCAAGAGGTCACTGGCTCGACCGCCACGACCTTGCGCGCGCCGTGAAACCAGCCCAGCGCGCCGGCGATCAACCCGCCGCCGCCGACAGCGATCAGAACGGTATCGGCCTTCAGGCCCTGTGCTTCCCATTCGGCAAAGCAGGTGCCTTGCCCGGCCACGGTTGCGGGTGCGTCATAGGCGTGGATCTGCATCGCGCCCGTCGCCTCTTCGTGCTGCTGCGCGCCGGTCAGCGCGTTGGCATATTCGCCGGACACCACGCTCAGATCAGCGCCGGTCTGTTGGATCAGGGCAATCTTGGACGGCCCCGCTATTTCCGGCACGAAGATTTTCGCCGGATAACCCAAGGACCGCGCTGCGTAAGCCGCCGCCGCGCCATGATTTCCGCCGGAGGCAGCAACAACACCCGCCTCGGGCACATCCAGGCTAAGCAACGTATTGAACGCCCCGCGCGCCTTGAAACTGCCGGTATGCTGCAAATGCTCCAGCTTCATTTCGACCGGAAAGCCCAGCCCCAAGGCTTGACTCTCCATCACCGGAGTCACCTGCGCGTACCCGGCAATCCGGGCGGCGGCTTCCGAAATATCCGTCTTCCAATTCATTGCTGTTCTTCCGTGACTGGCGCTCTGGCCGCGAACCCTATAGCTGTTTTGGGAACACGCAAGCAGGGAACCATCACCCATGAGAGAAGACCGCCTCAGCCCTTTCCGCGACGCGCAGACCGACCGCTCGACCGCGAGCGAGGTGCCGGACACGCCGCAGACACGCTCACCCGCCTATCGCCTTGCCTTTGCGGATGACGATTTCCTGTGCCGCGATGAGCTACGCCCGGTGCGCCTGCAGCTGGAATTGCTGAAACCCGAGATGATCATGACCGAGCGCGAGATCACCTCGACCATCGTGATGTTCGGGGGTGCGCGCATTCCTGAGCCGTCGCAGAAACACACCGCACGGACCGACACGCTGGCCAACCTGTCGCAATACTATGACGAGGCGCGCGAGTTCGCCCGGCTGATGACCGAAAAGTCGAACCAGACAAGCTGCCGTGAAAACGTCATCGTCACCGGCGGCGGTCCCGGTGTGATGGAGGCGGGGAACAGGGGTGCGCAGGATGCGGGTGGCTGTTCCATCGGCCTGAATATCGTGCTGCCCCATGAACAGGCGCCGAACCTCTACGTGACCCCGGACCTGA
This sequence comes from Ruegeria sp. YTSC199, assembly GCF_059609725.1. NCBI lineage: Bacteria > Pseudomonadati > Pseudomonadota > Alphaproteobacteria > Rhodobacterales > Roseobacteraceae > Ruegeria > Ruegeria sp. YTSC199. Next base: position 36,370 of record NZ_JBXWMF010000014.1, on the reverse strand, counting down.
GCTTCAATTTCCACTATTTCGCCATCCGCAAGATGCACTTCCTGATGCGTGCCCGCGCCATCACCATCTTCCCCGGCGGGTTCGGCACGATGGATGAGCTGTTCGAATCCCTCACCTTGATTCAAACCGGGCGGATGGAGCGGGTGCCCTTCCTGCTGTTTGGTCGCGCATTCTGGGAAAAGGTCATCAACTGGGAGGCTCTGGCTGATGCTGGTACCATCTCGGACGAGGATCTTGACCTTTTCCGCTTTGTCGACACCGCGCAAGAGGCGGTCGACATCATCGAGAACTGGGAACCCGCCCCGCCCCGTGACGAGATTCCGGGGCGCTGAACCATGGCCCCGAAGACCGGAGAGATGCTGCACCTGCGCGGCAATGCGCTGAACGCGGGTGAGCCGGTTACGCTGCCGCTGACCCAAAGCAGTATGTACCACCTGCCGGGCGTAACGGCCGGTCTGCCCACATATGGGCGCGTCGACAACCCCACATGGGAACATCTGGAACATGTGCTGGCCCACCTTGAGGACGCACCCTGCCTGACATTCCCGTCCGGCATGGGGGCGATCTCGGCGGCCTTGTTCGCAACACTGAAAGCGGGGTCGCGCCTGCTGATTCCCTCGGATGGGTACTACGTAACGCGTGTGTTGGCCGACCGGTTTTTGTCCGGTCTGGGTGTTTCCGTTACAGAACGCCCGACAACCACCTTCACCGAAGGCGGGTTAGACGGTTTCGATGTAGTCTTTGTCGAAAGCCCCTCGAACCCCGGGCTGGACATGATAGACCTGCCTGCCATTGCCTCGGCCGTTCGTGACGCCGGCGGGATCACAATTGCCGACAATACGACCCTGACCCCCTTGGGCCAGCGCCCGCTGGATTTGGGCATCGACGTAGTGGTGGCATCAGACACCAAAGCCATGGGAGGGCATTCCGACCTGCTGATGGGTCATGTGGCCAGCCGCAATGCACAGATAATGGAGCGGGTTGAGGAATGGCGGCGGGTTTCCGGCGCGATCCCGGGCCCGCATGAGGCATGGCTTCTGCATCGCGGATTGGAAACGCTGGACGTGCGCTTCGACCGCATGTGTTCCTCGGCGCAAGTGCTGGCCGAGCGGTTGGCCGATCACCCTGCGGTTCAGCAAACCCGCTATCCCGGCCTGCCAGGTGATCCCTCACACGCGCTGGCCACCGCGCAGACGGATCGGTTTGGTTTCCTACTGTCGATCACGTTGGAGACTGAGGCGAAGGCCGAGACCTTTATCAACACCTGCCCATTGCTGCGACCCGCGACATCCTTTGGCGGCGTCCACAGTTCGGCCGAGCGCCGCGCGCGGTGGGGTGACAATGTTGACCCAGCCTTCATTCGCTTCTCTGTCGGCTGTGAACCGGTCGAGGAGCTATGGCAGGCGATCGAGACCAGCCTGAACGCGTTGTAGCTACTTCTTAGGCTCGCGCAGTTCCGTGAACACATAGATCGGCAGCACTATACTGGCGATCAGGGCGCCCAGCCACACAAGAAGCGTTGCGGCCAGCAGGTTGGAAATCCCCCCGACGGTCAGCCCGTTGGTCACCAGATCGGTCACCAGCAACCCCACGAATGTCACGATCAGCGCGATCCCGCCTTTCAGCGCGGGTGCTTTTTTCTCGCCCAGCTTCAGGATCAGCGGCTCGGCCACGACCTGCACCAGGGTAAAGACGATTACCACGACTATGAACGAGATCGGCTTGATCGCAAATCCTGACAGCAGCAAAGTGGCCAATAACAAGCCGATGGCATTACCGGCCAGCAGGGCCAAGGCGGATTTGATTCTGCGCGTCATGGAGGTCTCCGTCAGAAAACAATTCGAAACATGCATATGTTAACAGACCCGCGGAAATTTGCGAGCGGTTTCAAAAGTCTCTTCCTTTTGGGCCATTGAAAACGCATGATAAAACCCATCCTGTTCAGCCCGACCTGCGAGAGGTGAGATGAGCGACGATCCCTATTCCGTTCTTGGTGTCGCCAAAGACGCCAGCGATGCCGAGATCAAAAAGGCCTATCGGCGCATCGCCAAGGAATGTCACCCCGACCTGAAACCCGGTGACGCCGAGGCCGAAGCCAAGTTCAAGGCCGCCGCTGCGGCTTATGATCTGCTGAAAGACCCTGAAAAGCGCAAGCAATACGACAATGGCGAGATCGACGCCTCGGGTCAGGAACGACCGCAGCAGCAGTATTACCGCGACTACGCCGAGGCCGCCGGAAACCCCTATCGCGGGCGCACCGCAGACCCGGATGATATGTCGGACATCTTTGCCGAGTTCATGCGGGGCCGCGGCGGATACGGTCAGCGCACGCAGGAATTCCATGCGCCGGGGCATAATCGCGCCTACAGCCTGCAGATCAGCTTTCTGGATGCAGTGTTCGGCGCCAGCCAGAAACTTACCCTGCCCGATGGCGACCGGATCGAGGTCAAAATACCAGCTGGCATCACGGACGGCCAGACCATCCGTCTGCGCGGCAAGGGCGATCCCGGCTTTGGCGAGGGTCCTCCGGGTGACGCCCTGGTTACGGTCTCGGTTGCAAAACACTCGGTCTTCGACCGTCAGGGCGACGACATCCACATCATCCTGCCGATCACGATTGATGAGGCCATTCTGGGCGGCAAGGTCGCCGCCCCCACCATCGACGGCGGTGTCAACGTCAGCGTTCCGGCGGGTACCAGCAGCGGCAAAACGTTGCGCCTACGTGGCAAAGGGGTCAAGAAACGCGGCTCAACCGAGCGCGGCGATCAACTAATCGAACTGACTGTTTCGATGCCCGACCAGATCGACGACGATTTGAAGCACTTCATGGAGACATGGCGCGAAAGCCACCGCTATGATCCGCGCAAAGGAATGCCGTCATGAGCCTGACAGAAAAGGAACTGATCGCAACCGTCACCCGCCTGACCTCGGCCCGGCTGACCGAGTATCTGGCCGCCGAGATCGTGATCCCTGAACAAACGGATGAGGGTCTGGTCTATCACGGCCTCGACGTTGCCCGTCTGGAACTGGCCTGTGAACTTCACGATCAGTACGAGATGGAGCCGGATGCGCTGTCGATGATGATCTCTCTGATCGACCAGATGCACGGGTTGCGGGCCGAACTGCGCGAGGTACTGAACGCGGTGGAGGCGCAACCTGACCCCGTCCGCAAGCAACTGATCGAGGTCATCGGCACAGCGCGGTTCCGTCGCAGATAACGGGCTTTTGGACGTAGGGCTTTTGCCGTAAAAGGCCCCCTTGATCCAAAACCCGGTGTGTCCATGACCCAGTCCAGATCCGAATTGCTGATGCCTGCGGGCAGTCTGCGCAAGCTGAAACTCGCCATCCTCTACGGCGCGGATGCGGTCTATCTCGGCACACCGGACATGTCGCTGCGGACCAAATCCGAGTTCACGCTGGAAGAGGTGATCGAAGGCGTAGAGTTCTGCCACAAGCATGGCCGACGCGCCTACCTGACGCTGAACCTGTTCTCGCATAACAAGGACATCCCGAAACTGGACGAGTACATCGACACGGTCCGGAAAGTGAAGCCCGATGGGCTGATCATTGCTGACCCCGGGGTGTTCCAATATGTGCGCGAACGGGCGCCTGAACTACCGCTGCATATCTCGACCCAGGCCAATATCTGTTCCTGGCTGTCGGTGAAGTTCTGGCAGGATCAGGGGGCCGAACTGGTGGTTCTGGCCCGCGAAGTCTCTTACCCCGAACTGGTCGAAATCCGCGAGAAATGCCCCGACATCAAGCTTGAAGCCTTTGTCCACGGCGCGATGTGCATGACCTATTCGGGCCGCTGCCTGTTGTCGAATTTCATGGCCGAACGCGGGGCGAACCAGGGCAACTGCGCCAATTCCTGCCGCTGGAACTATGGCCTGAAGCTGCGCCTCAAAGATGGCACCCGCGAAGAAATCCGCATCACCGAGGAGAACGCCGACCTGTTCGAGTTCCTGCTGGAAGAAGGCTGCCGTCCCGGTGAACTTATGCCCATTGAAGAGGATGATCGCGGCTCGTATATCCTGAACTCGCGCGACCTGTGCATCATGCCGAAACTGGACGAATATCTGAAGATTGGCGTCGACAGCCTCAAGGTCGAAGGGCGCGGCAAGTCGGAATACTATGCTGCCATCGTCGCCCGCGCCTATCGAATGGCCATCGATGACTATCATGCGGACCCCGAAAACTGGGACCCCAAGCCTTACATGCGTGAACTGGAAACCGTCGGAAACCGCGGCTATACGCTCGCCTTCCACGAGGGGCGCCTGAGCAACTATTCCCACGATTACGAGCACACGGCGTCGATTGCGCAGTGGGAGTACGCCGGGATCGTCACCGAAGTGACCGAGGATGCCTTTCTGGTCGAGGTAAAGAACAAGCTGGAACCGGGTGACGTGCTTGATTTCGTCTCGCCCATCTCGCGCGACACGGTACTGCTGCGGGTTTATGATTTCGAACGTGCGTCTGATGGCGCGCGTTTGGACGTGGTGCATGGCAGCACGAAAACCGTCATCCGCCTGCCCTTCACGCTGTTCGACCATGAGGACATCGACGACCTGCGTGCCCGTTTTCCGGTCTATTCCGTCCTGCGAAAGGAACGCGCCCTAACCGACGAACACTGGAGCCGCATCCGCTTTGACAAGCTGGTGCAGGGGCTGGAAACTTCGGGCCGCGACAACCCCAATGCCTACGAGCGCCGCCGCGACAAGTTGGTGGAAAAGATCGGTGAGAACGGCAACGAACGCCGGTTCAAGACCAACCGGATCGGTACCGAGGGCTGTTGCGGCAAAGGCTGCAACGGCTGTCTGATCTTCTGGCAGGATGAGAAATACGCGCTGGCCCGAGAAGTCCTGTCGAAACGCAAACAGGGTGAACAACTCAGCCGCCGCGAAGCCACGGCGCTGAAACTGCCCGACGAGGCCGTATGACGATCAGTTCCCGACGGCGTATTCTTCGGGAACAAAGAACGTGTAATCCCGATCCGCAACCGCTTCGTGACAGTCATGGCAATAGCCGACCGCCGAGGCGCGGAATCCCATCGTGTCGCCGAACAATGAACCGTCCGGTAGCACCATGATATAGCGCCAGTCGGCCGTGTCGGGGCTGGCACCTTCGGCCAGTTTCTCCATCACGAACAAGGCTCCGGGATGGATGTTGCCTTCATCCGTGACTGTCACGCTGTCCTTGGCCAGCACCGAGCCCTTAGGCAGCTTTTCACCCACCTGCAAGGTGCCGTAGTTATGTGCCATGCGATTGGCATAGGTGTTCACGAAACGCTGGCCGTGGGTGGCCGAAATATAGGGCGCATCATTGAACAGCGGCCAGTTCTGGTAGTTCAGCAACTGATCCAATTGGGCGGCACGGTACCCGCGCGCCATACGCCGTTGCAGCGACTTGTAGACCTGCAACGCCTCGTCCTTGGTCAAATCCGCCGGGTTTTCGATGGCAATATGCGCATTCTCGCCGGCGGACTGCGCAGCGGCATGGGTGGCAAAAACGCCCGAAATCACCAACGCTGCAAGAGAGATCGAATACATTCGTTTTAATCGTAATAACATAGGGATGGCCCACCTGTTTCAAAAGGTTCGCCTGAACGCCGCTCGTCATACCTGAAATAAGATAGCGGCCCTGAACAAACATGCCACGACCGGACAGCGGCTTTCACCGCTTTGTGCGCAAGAGTGAAATGCGCCCATCCCGCCTTGACTGCCTAAACATATCAAATTGTGCATTCAAAAAACAGCGGGGTGAACATTAATTTATTGTCGCCCCCCAAGAGACAATCGCTGGGGTCAGTTTTGCAACCCGGCTTCGGCCTCGATCTGCTTGCGCGATTTGCGGGCGCGCTCGGTGGCCGATTTCAGCTGACCACAGGCCGCCATGATATCCTCGCCCCTCGTTTTGCGGATCGGTGAGGCATAGCCCGCCTGATAAATGATGTTCGCAAAGGCCCGGATACGGTTGTTCGAGCTACGCTTGTACGGCGCGCCCGGCCATTCGTTGAATGGGATCAGGTTGATCTTGGCCGGAATATTATGGCGCTTGATGTGGTTGATCAGACGATGCGCGTCTTCGTCGCTGTCATTGACGCCATCCAGCATCACGTATTCAAAGGTGATCCGCTCGGAATTCGAGGCTTTGGGATAGCTGGCCAGAGCCTGCAGCAGTTCCTCAATGTTCCAACGCTTGTTGATCGGGACCAGCACATCGCGGGTTTCATCCGTGGTGGCGTGGAAGGAAATCGCCAGCAGACAGCCGATTTCCTCGGCAGTACGCGCAATCTCAGGCACTACACCCGAAGTCGACAGGGTAATGCGGCGTCGCGACAGGGAAATCCCCTCGGGGTCCATGGCGATCTTCATCGCGTCGCGGACGTTATCAAAATTATACAGCGGTTCGCCCATACCCATAAGAACGATGTTGGACAGCAGGCGCGTTTCGTCCTTGGGCGCGCCGGGAACCGGCCATTCCTCAAGATCGTCGCGCGCCATCATCACCTGACCGACAATTTCTGCAGCGGTCAGGTTGCGCACCAGTTTCTGCGTACCCGTATGGCAGAAGGAGCAGGTCAGCGTGCATCCCACTTGGGATGAGATACACAACGTGCCGCGATCTTCTTCGGGGATGTAAACCACCTCAACCTCATGGCCGCCAGCGATGCGACACAGGTATTTGCGGGTACCATCCTCGGATACCTGGCGGGTCACAACTTCGGGGATTTCGATGACGAAGTCTTCGGCCAGTTGCGCGCGATAGGCCTTGGCGAGATTGGTCATCTCGGCAAAGTCGCGCACACCCCATTGGTAAATCCACTGCCAGATCTGACCGGTTCGCATTTTGGCCTGCTTCTCGGGCGTGCCGTGTTCGATCAGAACTTCGCGCAGCTGATCCCGCGTCAGGCCGACAAGGTTAGTCTTCCCCTCGGGCAGTTTGCGGGGGATGGTCATGACGTCTTGAGTGATCGGCGCATTGGGCGACATGTGGCTATCTCAACGAATTCTGGCTTGGGATGCGCCTCTATATAGGAACACGCGCAAAGATCAAAAGGAATCGTGTCGATCAATTGGCAAAGCGCAGCAATTCGTCCACACGCGCACGCCCCAGGTCGACTCGACACGACGTAATCGCGATGCCGGTTCCGGACCCGCCACCGTACGAGGCGCCGATGGCCTCACATTGTGCATCCCGATAACCTTCCCAGGCCAACTGCGCGGCTTTTAGAGCAGGCTGAGCCACCTCGCGTCCAGTGACCTTGTCCAGCTCTTTTGCGGCCTGCATGGCAAAACCGTAACTTTCTTCCAGCGCCAGATCGACCCGGTCTTCCATCGCACCGACGCAAGAGCCGATTTCGACTTGTGATCCCGCCTCCGAACACTCCAACGCAGGGTCCGCCAGAGCCGCGGATGACAACAGAAATAAAAGCAAGACGTGGCGCATTTTCCGTTCCTGACTGAGGCTTTATACCTGTACACGATACCACGCGATCAGCGAAGACCCCAAGACAGATCGGCCGCACCAGTCAAGCTGATGCGGCCAAAATCATATTGCCGGGTCAGGGTATGCCCCTCAGATGCCCGCGGGCAGCACATCACAATCTGCAGCGTCCAGAGTTTTCACCGGATCTTCCGGGCCGCACTGTTCACCTGAAACAGGGTAGGTATTGGTGTCTTTTTCACAGGCGCTCAAAAACATGGCGGCTGTCATCATGAGGGCAACAATGGATTTGTTCAGCATAGGCAAGTTCCTTCCTTTCTTTTGAACCGATTAGTTCAGAATTGACGGTTACTCACCTTGATACGGATCAATTTTCTAAGCAGACGTGACGTCAAGTGGACGCGTTTTTCACCCAAAGAAAAACCCCGCCGAAAGATGGGGTTTCGTTTGGGCGCGAATCGCGATCAGTTCGCGCAGCGCTTCTGGGCATCCTCAAGTGCCGCTGTGAACCCCAACAGCGAGAACGTGTCCTTGGTCTGCGTCCCGCGTTCGGATCGTGCCGTCAGCACCGCTTCGGTGCCTTTCTTCATGGCCGCGATCACTTTGGGCTCCTGACCTTTGGTCGCGGGCCAGGCCCATTCGCCGTCGGTAATGAACTCGAACTCCTGATCGTCGATCCGGACGTTGACCGAGGACCCGGCCGCAAACGGGTATCCACCGGTAAAGGAAACCTGACCGGCAACGTTTTCACTGGGTCGGAAAACCACAAATAGCAGGATGTCGCTGCGCCGCACCGATACCACGCGCCCGCCGCGTGTGTTGACGGTTTCGTCTGGTGTCGCGACGCTCCAGCATTCCGTGGGATCTTCTTCGACAAACACGCTCCAATCTGTCTTAGCGGCCACACGATTGGTGCTGGACGCCTGTTGAGCGGTTGCAGTTGTGGCCATGCCTGCCATGCACAGGCCCGCTATCACGCGGACGAGTTTCGATCCCATCTGTCCAGCCTCCTAGCTCGACTTAACCTCATACCCATCGGAAATGCCTGCGCACCTTGCCGGTTCGTCTGTAAGTTGCGTATTCCGATGATTGTCGACATACACACACTAACGCAGGTTTCGCCACAGGCGAAAGGGCGATTGGCAGAATTTTGCGCATATTATGGAGGGTCCCGATGACGCAGCCCGTAGCAATGACAGAACTGTGGCGTGGCCCTTTGCTGGAAAGTCTGCATCAAGGTCACGCGGTGATCTGCGACGACAGCGGTCAAATCGTACAAAGCTGGGGTGACCCGGACGCTACGATTTATCCCCGGTCTTCGGCCAAGATGATTCAAGGGCTTCCGCTGATCACATCCGGAGCAGCCTCGAAATACGGGCTCAACGACGAACATCTGGCACTGGCCTGCGCCTCGCATAACGGGGCGCATATTCACACCGACCGCGTGACGGCCTGGCTGGACCATCTGGGCCTGACCGAGCATGATCTGCGATGCGGTCCGCAGGAACCGCAGGACATGGCCGCGCGCGACGGGCTGATTCTGGCTGATGATACGCCCTGCCAGATTCACAACAACTGCTCGGGCAAACATTGCGGGTTCCTGACCGTGGCGCAGCATATGGGTGCGGGGCCGGAATATCTGGAAATCGATCACCCCGTGCAGCAAGCCTGCCTATCTGCCCTTGAAGAAACCACCGGCGAGACCAGCCCAGCCTATGGCATTGATGGCTGTTCGGCCCCGAATTTTGCTACTTCGTTGGTGGGGTTGGCGCGATCGATGGCGTGGTTTGCCTCGGCCGCTGACCGGTCGGACCGGGCCAGCGATGCGGCGCGACAACTGACCGCTGCAATGATCAAACACCCGGAACTGGTTGCCGGAGAAAACCGCGCCTGCACCGAGCTGATGCGCGCCATGGAGGGCCGCGCCGCGATCAAGACCGGAGCCGAGGCCGTTTTCGTTGCCATCATCCCGGAAAAGCGCATGGGCGTTGCGCTGAAGATCACCGATGGCACCACCCGTGCCGCTGAATGCGCGATCGCGGCCCTTCTGGTGCATTTGGGAGTGCTTGAGGCCGAACACCCGGCCACCCGCAAATTCATGAGCGCCATCCAATACAGCCGTCGTGGGCTGGAATGCGGCTTGATTCGCGCAGCTCCGGGGTTCCCCAGCTAAGGGTCACATCTCGATCGGATGCACCTCGGCCACCTCGACCGAGCCTGTTCCGCTCACAACCATGGGGCAGCCCTTGGCCATTTCGGTCGCGGCATCGATGCTGTCGGCCTTGATGACGGTAAAGCCCGACGCCGGGTTTGCCCCGCCATTGTCGACAACGCTGCCGGAACTGACCGTATAGGACTGGCCTACCGGATTGCCGGGGATGTCCAGCGCGTCGCCCATGTTCTGGAACCATGCGCCCCAGGCGGCCATGGTCGCTTCGACTTCGGCGGGATCGGTTGGGGTGTGGCCGCCGTGATAGACAAACAAGAATTGAGGCATTTCGTTTCCTCCCTGATGAAACTCTTAGAATTGTGCTTCCAGCTTGCGTAGCGATGAGGTCCAGCCTTGGTTGTGGTTGGCCGCGATTTCATCATCACCCAATTCACGGTGATCAAGAATCAAGCGTGCGCCGTCACCCGAGGGTTCGACAGTCAGCGTCACATGGCTTTCGGCACCGCGCTGATCCTGATCGTCATGCCAGCCCCATGTGAACCCCACCGAGTTGGGCGGATCGACGTGAGTAACCTGCCCCGAGACCTTGTATTGCTGACCCTCGGCATTCTGCATGACCGAATACCACGGCCCAAGGCGCGAGAAGTCCAGGTCATACTCGGGCACATGCATCCCTTCCGGCCCCCACCATTGCAGCAGCTTTGCGCCATCGCTGATCCAGGCAAACAGGTTTTCCGGGGGGGTGGGGAACTCGCGTTCCAGTCTCAGGTCGGCCATGAATTCTCCCTTTCAATCAAGTCGTTCAAACGGTCGAGGCTGTTTTCCCAGAATTGCCGTTTCGAGATGGTCCATTCGGCAATCGCCCGCAACCCCTCGGGCTGGACGGAGTACATCCGCTGGCTGCCCTGCACCCGTTGCTGCACGAGGCCGGCCTCCCGCAGCACCTTCAGATGGCGCGAAATCGCAGCGCCGGACATGCCGCGCCCTTCGATCAGGTCACCGGCGGGCAACTCGCCATCCTGCATCAACTGCTCGACGATCGAGAATCGGGTGGCATCGGACAAGGCCGAGAATGTGGTCAGAAGCGTGTTCATGACCACTGTTTAACATTTATGTTAAATAAATGGAAGACCCTTGCGGTTAAACGTTCGCAAAGGCCGCTCGGGAATAACCCTGTAGGAACAGCAACGCCGTCAGATCCCCGTAATTGACCCGGATGCCGCATTGCTGCGCAACCGAGGGCTTGGCATGCAGCGCCACCCCGGTTCCGGCCCGACCCAACATGCCCAGATCGTTGGCACCGTCGCCGACGGCCAGCACATCGGCCTCGGACAGGCCCAGCCGTTTGGTGATCTGTTCCAACGCATCCACCTTGGCCTGCTTGCCCAGAATCGGGCGCTGGACATCGCCTGTCAGTTTGCCGTTCTCGGCCAGCAGCGTGTTGGCTCGGTTTTCGTCAAAACCCAGCTGCTCGGCCACTTTTGCGGTGAAAGCCGTAAACCCGCCCGAGACCAAAGCCGCATAGCCGCCGTTCATACGCATGGTAGCGACCAGCTCCGCCCCGCCCGGCATCAGCGTGATGCGTTCCTTCAGCACCCTGTCGATCACCGCCTCGTCCAAGCCCTTCAACAGGCCGACCCGCTCAATCAGCGCGCCCTCGAAATCAAGCTCGCCATTCATGGCCCGTGCGGTGATCTCTTTGACCCGGTCACCAACGCCGGCCTCATCGGCCAGCTCGTCTATACATTCCTGCCGGATCATGGTGCTGTCCATATCGGCCAGCAGCATCAACTTGCGGCGCTTGCCAAAGGGCTGCACGATCAGGTCGACCTCCAACAACTGCAGCTCGGCCCAGACCGCCTCTTGATTGTTGGTCTGTTCGGGAAACCTGAATTCGGCCGCCTCGTTCTCGCTCAGCCAGACCGGATCCGAACCGCCCCAGGCATTGCAGAGCGTCTCGACCAGAGCCTCGTCAAGCTTTGGCGTATTCGGGTTGGTCAACAGAGTGGCTACGTACATGATTGGTCTCCTGCAGGCACTTCTGCGCATATCGCACAGACGACCAATTCACCAGAGACCTTGTTACGCCTAGCCCAGTATGCCGGGAAGGCGCAGACCATGTTCGCGGGCACAGTCCTTGGCAATGTCGTACCCTGCATCCGCATGACGCCACACGCCCGAAGCCGGGTCGTTCCACAGGACCCGCTCCAGCCGTCTGGCGGCGTCCTCAGTGCCGTCGGCGCAGATTACCACGCCCGCGTGTTGGCTGAATCCCATCCCGACACCGCCGCCGTGGTGCAGAGACACCCAGGTCGCGCCGCTGGCCGTGTTGATCAGCGCGTTCAGCAAGGGCCAATCCGATACCGCGTCCGAGCCGTCCAGCATCGCCTCGGTCTCGCGGTTGGGGCTGGCGACCGAGCCACTGTCCAGATGGTCTCGGCCAATGACAACCGGTGCTTTCAGCTCCCCCTTGGCCACCATCTCATTGAAGGCTAACCCGGCGCGGTGACGGTCGCCCAGACCGATCCAGCAGATACGTGCCGGCAGGCCCTGAAACGCGATCCGTTCCTGCGCCATGTCGAGCCAACGGTGCAGATGTTCGTTCTCGGGAAACAACTCCTTCATCTTGGCGTCGGTCTTGTAGATATCCTCGGGGTCACCCGATAGCGCACACCAGCGGAACGGGCCGATCCCTTTGCAGAACAGTGGGCGGATATAGGCAGGGACAAAGCCGGGGAAAGCAAAGGCATTCTCAAGCCCTTCATCCTGCGCCACTTGGCGGATGTTGTTGCCGTAATCCAGTGTTGGAACGCCCGCATTCCAGAAATCAACCATCGCAGCCACGTGCTGTTTCATTGAGGCTCGCGCGGCTTTTTCTACTGATTTAGGATCTGTTTCGCGTTTTTCGCGCCATTGACCCATGGTCCAACCCAGAGGCAGATAACCGTTGATCGGATCATGGGCACTTGTCTGGTCGGTGACGATATCCGGGCGCATCCCGCCTTCCGCCATACGGCGGTAGATCTCGGGGAATACTTCGGCGGCATTTCCCAGCAGGCCTACCGACTTCGCCTCGCCCGCCTTGGTCCAACGGTCAATCATGGCCAACGCGTCGTCCAGCGTTTCCGCCCTTTCATCAAGGTACTTGGTGCGCAGGCGGAAATCGATGCTGTCCGGGTTACATTCAACCGCCAGACAGCAAGCCCCGGCAAACACGGCCGCCAGCGGCTGCGCGCCACCCATGCCGCCCAGACCCCCGGTCAGGATCCACTTGCCGGTCAGGTCACCGCCATAATGCTGGCGCCCGGCCTCGGCAAAGGTCTCATAAGTGCCCTGAACGATGCCCTGCGTGCCGATGTAAATCCACGAGCCAGCGGTCATCTGGCCGTACATCATCAGGCCCTTCTTATCGAGTTCGTTGAAGTGATCCCAGGTCGCCCAATGCGGCACGAGATTCGAATTGGCGATCAGCACCCGCGGTGCGTCCTTATGCGTGCGGATGATCGCCACGGGTTTGCCGGACTGGACGATCAGGGTCTCGTCATCCTCCAAGTCCTTCAAACCTGCAACAATAGTGTCGAAATCCTGCCACGTCCGCGCCGCGCGGCCGATACCGCCATAAACCACCAGCTCATGCGGGTTTTCAGCCACGTCCGGGTGCAGGTTGTTCATCAGCATCCGCAGTGGGGCCTCGGTCACCCAGCTTTTGGCATTCAGTTCAGGGCCGGTGGGTGGAAAGACATCGCGGGTGTTCTTGCGAGGGTCGGTCATGGCGTAAGCTCCAATGCAGTGTCTTGGATGGCATCCAGAATATCGCGCAGCCAGCGGCGCAGGCGGTCGGATTTGGCGGCGTCAAAGCTCCACGGCGCCGCCTCGGTGATCAGATAGGTGGATTGCGCCAACTCCATCTGAATGGCGTGTATCCCATCGGAAGGGCGACCATAGTGGCGCGTGGACCACCCGCCGCGGAACCGGCGGTTCAGAACAGTGCTATAAGGGGAGGAATCTGCGAATTCGTAAGTAATAGACTCGATTTTGAGCGCACAGGTTGCGCCGCCATCCGTTCCGATATTCAGGTCCGGCAACGTGCCTTCGAACAGATACGGAATATTGCTCCGGATCGAGTGGCAATCGAACAGGACCGCCACGCCATGACGGTCGCGGACACGCTGCAGTTCCGCGGCAAGCGCCGCGTGGTATGGCGCGTGATAGGTCTGCCGCCGCTGCTCAATCTCGTCGGCTGAGGGTTCCTGACCGTCCCGCCAGATCGGGTGCCCATCGAAATCGGTCAAAGGCACCAACGTTGTTGTGTTCTGACCGGGGTAGAGCGAAACACCTTCGGGGTCGCGATTGGCGTCGATGACATAGCGATGGATATGGGATTGCACCACGGTCGCGTTACCCAAAAGCCCTTCATAGAGCCTGTTAATGTGCCAATCCGTGTCTGCCAGCGCATGCCCTGTGTCATTGAGACAAGCCGCAATACCATCCGGCACGAATGTCCCGCCATGGGGTTGGCCCAGAACAATCGGGCTGTCGCCGCGCTGTACGCTGACCACCTGCATTACGCGAGCCCCGGCATTGGTGTGTCCACGGCATGAAGGATCGCGCCCTCGGCCACCAGTTGTTTTGCGGCCTCCAATTCGGGTGCCATATAGCGGTCTTCGGTCAGCGCAGGGATATCGGCTCGCAGCCGGGCGATCACCTGCTGCAGGGGATCACTGGTGTTCAGCGGCACGCGGAATTCGACCCCTTGCGCAGCGCAAAGCAGTTCGACACCCAGAATGTAGGACAGATTCTCGACCATCCGTGTCAGGCGCCGGGCGCCATGGGCGGCCATCGAGACGTGATCCTCCTGATTGGCCGAGGTTGGGGTACTGTCAGTCACACAGGGGTTAGCGAGATGCTTGTTCTCGCTCATCAACGCAGCTGTGGTGACCTCAGCGATCATCAGACCGGAATTCAGCCCCGGATCGGGGGTCAGGAAGGGTGGCAGGTCAAAGCTGAGCGTCGGGTCCACCATCAGCGCGACGCGTCGCTGGGCGATGGCTCCGATTTCGGATACGGCAAGCGCGATCATGTCAGCGGCGAAGCCCACAGGCTCGGCATGGAAGTTGCCGCCCGACACGATCCCATCCTCCAGAACCAGCGGGTTGTCGGTGGCGGCGTTGGCCTCGATCTCAAGCGTCGCGGCGGCCTGCCGCATCACATCCATGGCCGCACCGGTCACCTGCGGTTGGCAGCGGATGCAATATGGGTCCTGCACACGGGTGTCGCCTTCCCGGTGACTTTCCCGGATTTCCGACCCCTCCAACACAGCACGCATGGCACCGGCGGCCTCGGTCTGGCCGCGATGGCCACGCAGAGTGTGAATTTCCGGTCTCAGAGGCGCAGTGGACCCCATGATCGCATCGGTCGACAGGGCCGAAATGACCAGCGCGTTTTGCGCTGCGCGCCAGGCATCGAACAGGCCTGCCAGCGCGAAGGCGGTCGAAAACTGCGTACCGTTGATAAAGGCCAGGCCTTCTTTCGGGCCCAACTGAATAGGCTCTAATCCGGCGATTTCCAGCGCCTGAGCACCCGGCAGGATGACGCCGTTCACCTCGGCCTCGCCTTCTCCGATGATCACGGCAGTCATGTGGGCCAGCGGTGCCAAATCCCCCGACGCGCCCACGGACCCTTGCGCCGGGATCACCGGCGTAACGCCCCGGGCCAACATCTGTTGCAAGAGTTCGATCAACTCCCACCGCACGCCCGAGGCGCCGCGACCAAAGGACAACAGCTTGAGCGTCATCATTAGCCTTGCCACCCGGCGGGGCACAGTAGGACCGACACCGCAACAGTGACTGAGGATCAGGTTACGCTGCAGGGTGGAAGTATCCTGTGGCGCAATCTTGTGGCTGGCCAATTTGCCAAAACCGGTATTGACGCCATAGACCGGCGCATCACCCTGAGCCGCGGCCTGAATGCGCCGCGCCGCCGCCTCGACAGCGGGTCTGCACTCTGGTTCCAGCACTGCTGCGTTCTGATCCCAATAGACCTGGGCCAATTGTGCCAACGAGACTTGTCCGGGTTGCAAAGACAGGAGAGTCATACCAGCCCTCCAAATATCCGCTTGTGCAAAGGGTTGAAGCCAATGCGATAAGACAGCTCGGCCGGATGCGCGACGTCCCAAACCGCCAGATCCGCCCTTTGGCCCTTTGCGATAGTGCCTGCATCGCTAATCCCCAACGCACGCGCAGCATTGCGCGTAACGCCCGCCAAAGCTTCCTCGGGGGTCAGACGGAACAAGGTGCAGCCCATGTTCATCGTCAACAGCAGCGATGTCAGTGGCGAGGAGCCCGGGTTGCAATCCGTCGCCAAAGCCATCGGTACCTTGTGCTGCTGCAGCAGATCAATCGGAGGAACCTGCGTTTCGCGTAGGGTGTAGAACGCGCCCGGCAACAGCACAGCTACGGTACCCGCCCGGGCCATGGCCGTCACGCCCTCGGTGTCCAGATACTCTATGTGATCCGCCGACAAAGCTCCGTAAGAGGCCGCAAGCCGGGCGCCGCCCAGATTGGACAATTGTTCAGCATGCAGCTTTAACGGCAGACCCAGTTCTAGCGCCACATCGAAAACCTGCGCGATCTGGTCGGGGGTGAAGGCGATCCCTTCGCAGAACCCGTCAACCGCGTCCACCAGCCCCTCGGCATGGGCCGCGCGCAGGGTTGGGATGCAGACCTGTTGGATGTATTCCTCAGCCCGATCGGTGTATTCGGGGGGCACCGCATGGGCACCCAAAAAACTGGTTCTGATCCGCACCGGGCGGGTTTCACCGATCCGACGAGCCACGCGCAGCATCTTTAGTTCCGTATCCGCGTCCAGCCCATAGCCAGACTTGACCTCGATGGTGCAGACACCCTCGGCCAGCAACGCATCCACGCGGGTCAAAGCATCAGTGAGCAGTTCCTCTTCGCTTGCCGACCGCGTGGCGTTGACGGTGGACAGGATGCCGCCGCCCGCGCGCGCGATTTCCTCATACGACGCGCCGTTCAGGCGCATCTCGAACTCGGTCGCGCGGTTGCCTCCAAACACCACATGGGTATGCGCATCGATCAGGGCCGGCGTGATCAGGCGCGCGCCAAAATTTTCAACCGGCCAGCCGGTGTATTCGGCTGGCAAGGCCGGTCGCTCTCCTGCCCAAAGGATATCTGCACCATCAATGACGATAGCCGCATCTCGGCAGAGTCCATAGGGTGTGTCGCCTCCTGACATCGTGGCCATCGCGGTGCTGGTTAGGACCGATTTTCTGGTCATGGCGATTCTTTTCGGCTCCCCTCTTGTTTGATTTTTTCGTATATGTGTAAAAGTATAAAGTCTACACAAAATGGATATGGAATGCTGATCCACGCCAAAACATCCCTTTTAGGCTCTGAATGGATTCACGATGTGCGGATCGAGATCGACCAAGGGCGCATCCGGCGCATACAGACGCAGGCCACTGCACTGGACGGGGACGTGCGGGTAGATCTCCTGTTGCCTGCCTTGGGAAACCTGCACAGCCATGCCTTTCAGCGGGCTATGGCGGGAATGACTGAAACCCGCGCCGCCGGGCGCGAGAGTTTCTGGACCTGGCGCAACCTGATGTACCGCTTTCTGGACCGCCTTACGCCGGACCAGATCGAATCCATCGCTGCGCTGGTATTCATGGAGATGCAGGAAGCCGGATATGCCTCAGTCGGTGAGTTCCACTATGTCCATCACCAGCCCGGCGGCACACCGTATGACCAGTTGACGGAACTCAGCCAGCGCATCTTTGCCGCCGCGCAGCAAACCGGGATAGGCCTGACCCATCTGCCTGTGCTCTACACCTATGGCGGCGTCAAACAAGAGGCCCTCTCGGGCGGGCAGCTGCGCTTTGGCAATGATGTGGACCGGTTTCTGAGATTGGTCGATGAGTGTCGCACAACGTTGCCAAATACAGACTCTAAGCTGGGGATTGCTCCGCATTCACTGCGCGCGACCTCTCCGTCGAACCTGACCGAGGTGCTCAGGGCCACACCCGATGGGCCCGTGCATATCCACATCGCCGAACAGGTGCAGGAGGTCACCGATGTGCAGGCCGAGTTGGGCCAGCGCCCCGTGGCCTGGTTGCTGGACAATGCACCGGTCGACGCGCGGTGGTGCCTGATCCATGCGACCCACATGACCGATGCCGAAACCGTCGCCTTGGCCCGGTCTGGGGCCGTTGCCGGCCTGTGCCCGATTACCGAGGCCAATCTGGGTGACGGTATCTTCAACGGCGCAAAATACGCCACTGAAGGCGGGCGTTTCGGTGTCGGATCAGACTCTAATATACGCATCTCCCTGCCCGAAGAACTGCGAACACTGGAGTATTCTCAGCGTTTGCGCGACCAACAGCGTGTTGTTCTGGTCAACGAAGGCTCGGTCGGTCATGCGCTTTACACCAACGCGGCGTTGGGTGGCGCGCAGGCCCTTGACCGCGACGCGGGTGAGATTACCCAGGGTAAGCTGGCCGATTTAGTTGCTGTCGACCGGAGCCACCCGACCCTTTGCGCACTCAGCGATAATCAAATGCTGGACGGGCTGTGCTTCGCCGCACCCGATGGGCTTGTCACCGATCTGTGGTCCGCCGGGCGGCACATGGTGAAACAGGGCCGCCACGTCGCGCGCGATCAGATCATCGACGCTTACCGATCCGCAATTGCGGACCTGTTGGCCTCGGTCTAAAGCTGCGCCATGCCTCAGCCAAACGACACCACCAGTTACAAAGACATCAAGCAAACCGTGCTGGCGCGCATCCGGTCAGGCATATGGCAGCCGGACTCGCTGTTGCCCAATGAACAGGAACTGGCTGTCGAGTTCTCCTGCACCCGCACCACGGTCAACCGCGCCCTTCGGGAACTGGCGGATGAAGGGTATCTGGAGCGTCGCCGCAAAGCCGGAACCCGTGTCCTGAGCGCACCTCAGCGGCAGGCGCGGTTCACCATCCCCATGGTCCGGGATGAGGTCGAGGCACTGGGCGGCACCTATCGCTATGCGCTGGTTTCATCCGAGTCAGAGACTGCACCCGAGTGGCTAAGCGCCCGTCTGGCCCTGCCTCCAGAACAAAGCGTGGTGCATGTGCGTTGCATGCATTTCAATGGCAACACACCGTTTCAGTACGAGGATCGCTGGATTGTCACCGCTTCGGTCCCGCAGGTGAGACAAGCGGATTTCTCGCAGATCGGTCCGAATGAATGGCTGATCCAGACTGTGCCCTTCACCAATGTCGAGCTGAGCTTTCTGTCCAGCCGCGCCGACGCCACCGTCGCTGGGTTTCTGGACGTGCCCGAAGGCGAACCGGTCTTCACCGGCGAGCGGATCACGTGGTTGCAGGGGGAACCGGTCACCTTTGCCAAGATGTTCTTTGCCGCCGGGTACCGGATGACCACGGAATTCTGATCACCAGCCAGGTTTTTACTTTACCCCCTACCCAATCCGAGACAGATTCGGCTGAATTGAGCAGGTGCAAAGGAAGGACAATATGGGCAACCCGCTTTATGATCGGCTGTTTGGCATTCACGCGGGCAAGGACACCCCGTTCCTGCACCTGCCCGATGGTCAGACCCTGACCCATGCTGCCTTTCTGGACATGGTCGCGCAGATCGCCAATGCCCTCACCGGGTATGAACTGGAACCCGGCGAACGGGTGGCCGTGCAGGTTGAGAAATCGCCAGAAGCACTGGCGCTTTATGCCGCCTGCGCGCAGACAGGGCTGATCTTTCTGCCACTGAATACCGGCTACACCACAGCCGAGCTGCAGTATTTCATCGAAAACAGCGGTGCCAGGCTGGTTGTATGCGACGATGCAAAAGCCGAAGGTCTCGCCCCCATCGCGGCGGCTCAAAATGCAAGGTTGGAGACGCTGAACGCCGACGGTTCGGGCAGTCTGATGCGGCGGTCGCTGGGCATGTTGCCCGCGTTCGAACCCGTTCGCCGCACCGAGGACGATCTGGCCGCGTTCCTCTACACCTCGGGTACCACCGGGCGATCCAAGGGCGCGATGCTGACACAGGCCAACCTGCTGTCGAACGCCGAGACGCTGGTGCAGGAATGGCAGTTCACGCGGGGCGATGTGTTGTTACACGCCTTGCCGATATTTCACACTCATGGGCTGTTTGTGGCGACCAATGTGGTGCTGGCCTCGGGCGGGTCAATGATCTTTCTACCGAAATTCGACCTCGAGGACATGCTGCGCCTGATGCCGCGGGCCACCTCGATGATGGGCGTGCCGACCTTTTACACTCGCCTGCTGGACGACGACCGGTTTACTGGCGATCTGGCGCGGCATATGCGGCTGTTCATCTCGGGCTCTGCCCCGTTGATGGCGGAAACCCATGAGCGGTTTCAGGACCGCACCGGTCACCGCATCTTGGAACGCTATGGCATGACCGAAACCAACATGAGCACGTCGAACCCTTATGATGGCGAGCGTCGCGCGGGAACGGTTGGCTTTCCCCTGCCGGATGTCGACCTGAAGGTGACCGATCCCGACACCGGCGAGGTGCTGCCGCAGGGGCAGATTGGCATGATCGAGGTACGCGGCCCCAACGTCTTCCAAGGCTATTGGCAGATGCCCGAGAAAACTGCCGCCGAACTACGCGAGGACGGGTTCTTTATCACCGGCGATCTGGGGCGCGTGGACGAGGATGGCTATGTCCATATCGTTGGCCGCGGAAAGGACCTGATTATTTCGGGCGGTTACAACATCTATCCCAAAGAGGTCGAACTGGTATTGGATGACCAGCCCGGCGTGTTGGAAAGCGCAGTGATCGGTGTGCCGCACCCGGATTTTGGTGAAACCCCGGTGGGTATTCTGGTGCCAGAGCCGGGACAGACCCCGGACTCCGACGCCATTTTGGCCAATGTGCAGGATGCTTTGGCCCGGTTCAAGCATCCCCGCAAGCTGATCGTGCTGGATGAACTGCCGCGCAACACCATGGGCAAAGTGCAGAAAAACGTCCTGCGTGAGGATTACAAGGACCTGTTCACCAAAGGTTAGGGGTCAGCGGCATCCGCCCGGTCGCGGTCAGCAGCCAGCAATCCCGGCCTTCAAACACCGCCGTGGCCAGAGGTCGGCCATAGCCTGCGCCCGCGTCCAGATTGACCCGAATGCCGCAATGTTCGGCCCGGTCCACCGGCGTGTGTCCATGCACCACTAGCCATGGATGCGGGCCGGGATCGCGCAGGAACTCGTGACGTATCCAGACCAAATCGTCTTCGGCCTGTTGCTCCAAGGGGATACCGGGGCGGATGCCGGCGTGGACGAACAGCAGCTCACCTTCCTGATGATACAGGGGCAGCGCATTGATAAAGTCGATATGCGCGGGCGGCACGGCGGCACAGGCGTGTTCATTGACCTGAAAGATGCGGTCGTCATCCGCGACCTCAATGCCATAAGAAGCAAGTGTTTCCCGCCCGCCCAGACGCGGGTGAAGCCAACTGAGCGTGATCGGCAGTCGATTGTCTGCGATCTCGCAATCTTGCACGAACCGGGCCATCATTCGGTCATGGTTGCCCTTGAGTATCACCCAGTTCCGACCAGCGCGTTGCCCGTCGATCAGCAGGTCCAGAACGCCGCGACTATCGGGGCCGCGATCAACATAGTCTCCAAGGAACACTACGCGCGCATCCGGTCCGCCTTCCTGTTCAATCAGATGCAGCGCATTTTCCAGCATCTCAAGCTGGCCGTGAATATCGCCAACGGCGTAGATAGGGGAGGTCATGAATAACCCTCGGGCAAAGCGAATACCCTGCTTGTGGCGTGTTTCAGGCCGCCGGAAAAGAAAAAACCCGCGCCTTGAGTGGCGCGGGTACGGAGTGTCTCAGAGATTCAACACCGCTTAGGCGACGTCGAATTCCAGCGGTTTGATCTGGGTGAACAGCCCGGTTTCCGCCAGCTTGGCCCGCGCCTCGGCCGGAACCGGTTCATCCACATAAAGCAGTGCGATCGCCTCACCGCCCGCCTCGGACCGGCCGAGGGTAAAGTTGGCAATGTTCACGTTGTTCTCGCCCATGGTCTGACCCAGCGCACCAATGATGCCCGGCACGTCTTCATTGGTGGTGTAGAGCATATGCGCGCCCACTTCGGCGTCGATATTGATGCCTTTAATCTGGATGAAACGTGGCTTGCCGTCGCTGAACACGGTGCCACCGATGGAACGCTCACGCTTTTCGGTCACGACGGTCACTTTGATATAACCTTCGAAGGCACCGGACTTGTCCTGATTGGTGGTCGAGATCTTGATCCCGCGCTCTTTGGCCACAACGGGGGCCGAGACCATGTTCACCTCGGGGTTGAACTTTTTCATAATCCCCGCGACCACGGCACAGTTCAGCGCGGCCAAGTTCATTTCAGCAGCGACACCATCATATAGAATGTTGATCGCCTTGATCGGTTCGTCGGTCATCTGACCGATGAAGCTGCCCAGATGACCGGCCAGTTTGATCCACGGGCCCATGACCTTGGCCTCTTCTGCCGTAACGCTGGGCATGTTCAGCGCGTTTTCCACCGCCCCGGTCAACAGGTAGTTCGAGATCTGCTCCGCCACCTGAAGTGCCACGTTCTCCTGCGCTTCGGTCGTCGCCGCGCCCAGATGCGGCGTGCAAACCACGTTGGGCAGGTTGAACAGGGCGTTTTCCTTGGCCGGCTCCTCGCTGAACACGTCAAAGGCGGCACCTGCGACGCGACCGGATTGCAGCATTTCGGCCAACGCGACCTCATCGACCAGACCGCCACGGGCGCAGTTGATGATGCGCACACCCGGTTTGGTTTTCTCCAGATTCTCACGGCTGAGGATGTTGCGGGTCTGGTCCGTCAGCGGGACGTGCAGGGTGATGAAGTCGGCGCGCGACAGCAGCTCGTCCAGTTCAACCTTTTCGACGCCCATTTGCGCGGCTTTCTCTTCGCCCAGATAGGGATCATAAGCGACGACCTTCATCTTCAAACCCAACGCACGCTCGCATACGATCCCGCCAATGTTGCCTGCACCAATGACACCAAGGGTCTTATTGGTCAGCTCAATGCCCATGAACTTGGACTTTTCCCATTTGCCCGCATGGGTCGAAGTGCTGGCCTCGGGGATTTGCCGGGCCACGGCGAACATCATCGCAATCGCATGTTCGGCGGTGGTGATCATGTTGCCGAAAGGCGTGTTCATCACGATCACACCTTTTTTCGAGGCCGCGTCCTTGTCGACATTATCTGTGCCAATCCCGGCACGGCCGATGACCTTCAGGTTGTCGGCTTTTTCCAGCAGGGTCGGCGTGACCTTGGTGGCCGAGCGGATGGCAAGGCCGTCATACTGGCCGATCACCTCGGCCAGCTTGTCCTTGTCCTTGCCCAAATCGGGCAAGAAATCCACATCGATGCCGCGATCACGGAAGATCTGCACGGCGGTTTCGCTGAGCTTGTCAGATACGAGTACTTTGGGGGCCATAGTCTCTGGTCCTTGAATTGTATGGGAGGTCCGGGCCTGATGTGGCCCGGTGAAAAAGATCAGGCGGCTTCGGATTGCGCCGCGATTTCGGCTTCGAAGGCCCATGCCAGCCAAGGCAGCATCGCCTCGATATCCGAAGTTTCAACCGTGCCACCGCACCAGATGCGCAGGCCCGCAGGCGCGTCGCGATAGGCCCCGATATCCAGCGCGATGTTCTCGGCCTCCAGCCGCTTGGCCACGGCTTTGGCGAATGTCGCGCCGTCCTGAATGCGCGGATCGGTGAATTTCAGGCAGACCGAGGTGTTGGATTGCGTCGCCGCATCCTCGGCCAGATTAGTGATCCAGCCATTCTGGTCGCAGAACGCATGCACCGCGCCGGCATTGGCATCAGCACGGGCGATCAGCCCCTGCAAACCGCCAACCGAGCGCGCCCAATCCAGCGCGAACAGGTAGTCTTCGACCGCCAGCATCGAGGGCGTGTTGATCGTCGCACCGGTGAAAATACCGTCGATCAGCTTGCCACCCTTGGTCAGGCGGAAAATCTTTGGCAGCGGCCATGCGGGCGTGTAGCTTTCCAGCCGTTCCACTGCCCGGGGCGACAGGATCAGCATCCCATGGGCCGCTTCACCGCCCAGCACTTTCTGCCAGCTGAACGTGGTCACATCCAACTTGTCCCACGGCAGATCCATCGCAAAGGCTGCACTGGTCGCGTCACAGATCGTCAGACCCTGACGGTCATCGGCGATCCAGTTGCCATTCGGAACCCGCACACCCGAGGTTGTCCCGTTCCAGGTAAACACCACGTCATTGGCGAAATCGACCGAGGCCAGATCCACGATCTGCCCGTAATCGGCGGTTTTCACTTCGGCGTCGATCTTCAACTGCTTGACCACGTCGGTCACCCAACCCGAGCCAAAGCTTTCCCAGGCCAGCATCTCGACCTTGCGTTCGCCCAATAGCGACCACAGGGCCATCTCGACCGCGCCGGTGTCCGAGGCGGGAACGATGCCGATCTTGTAGTCTGCCGGAATGCCCAGCACTTCGCACGTGCCTTCGATGGCTGCCTTCAGCTTGTCCTTGCCAACAGCGGCCCGGTGCGACCGGCCCAGCGCGGCATCGGCCAGTTTGGTCAGATCAAATGTAGGGGGTTTGGCACAGGGGCCCGAAGAAAAACGCGGATTCACCGGCCGCGTTGCCGGTTGTTCGATAGTCATGTGTATTACCCTTCCAGATACACGCCCCTCGTTGGGGAGGGGTGTCCCGCCACAACTCCTAGAAAGCCCGCCACAGCACGGCAAGCAGAAAAGACGCTTGAAAGTCAGAAAACGACATCGGTTTTCGCCGCACTTGCGGTCGCAAGTTTCCGATAGGCGAAAGACGTATGGCCGGTTACCGTCATTTCCGGACAGTTTGACTGTTTTTTAGGCATAGCCCCCGGAACCTGAACAGAATCACGCCCAATCCCTTGTGAACAAGCAACTGGCCAGTGAAAAGAAGCCATGCCAGACACCCTGACCATAGTTGTCGTTGAAGAAGACCGCGAACGCGCGATTGCCATTGTCGATGCTCTCAAGGCGTCCGGGTCTTATGATGTGCATGTGATCGGCAATGTCTCTAGCCTGGCGCGCAAGATTGCGGCACTGGTCCCCGATGTGGTGCTGATCGATATCGACAATCCAACCCGCGACATGCTTGAAGAACTGACGCTGGCGTCTGGCCCGCTGGAACGCCCGGTGGCGATGTTCGTGTCGGGCGCGGCGGGGGATCTGGCCTCGACGGCGATTGAGGCCGGGTTGTCGGCCTATGTGGTCGACGGAATGCAGCCCGACCGGCTGAAACCGGTGCTGGATGCCGCCATCGCCCGCTTCCAGATCGTTCGCCAAATGCGTCGCGAACTGGCCGAGACCAAACGCGCGCTGGAGGAACGCAAGGTGATCGATCGCGCCAAGGGCCTGTTGATGAAGGCGCGCGGGATCGAGGAAGAAGAGGCTTACGCCCTGTTGCGCAAGGCTGCCATGAATCAGGGTCGCCGCGTCGCCGACGTGGCCGAGGCGCTGGTCACTGCATCAGGGTTGTTGTCATGAATACGGTCACCCTGCCTGTCGCCTATGTACCCTTGGTCGATGCCGCGCCGCTGATTGTGACGCATGAGATGGGCCTGGCCCGCGCCGAAGGGATTGATCTGGAGCTGATCGCCGCGCCCTCGTGGTCGTCGGTACGTGATATGCTGGCTTTTGGCCGGGTCGATGCGGCGCACTTACTGTCACCCGTACCCGTGGCGATGGCACTGGGGCTGGGCGGAGTGACGCAACCCTTGTCCGCGGTCTCGGTCCTGTCAGTGAACGGAGACGTCATCGGCGTCAGCCGTGCTTTGGAAACCCGCCTACGCGAGACAGGCTATGATTTCGACTTCCAAGATCCGTTCAAGGCCGCCTCTGCGCTGGCCTCGGTCGCGGATCGGCCTTTGGTCTTTGGCGTTCCCTTCCCTTTTTCGCTACATGTGGAACTGTTGCATTGCTGGCTTGAGGCCACGGATCTTTCAGACGTTAGGGTCGAAGTGCGCACCATCCCGCCGCCCTTGATGGCGCAGGCGCTGGCCGAAGGGGATGTGGATGCGTTTTGTGTGGGTGAGCCCTGGGGCTCGGTCGCGGTGGAGTCGCAGGCGGGCGCATTACTGTTGCCCGGCCAGGCGATCTGGGCCTTTGCGCCGGAAAAGGTGCTGGCAGTGCGCACCGAGTGGGCAGAGACCGAACCGCACCTTTTAGGCAAACTGATGCGGGCCGTCTGGCGGGCCGGGCGCTGGTTGGGCCAGCCGGGCAGCCAAACCGCCGCCGCCGAGATCCTGGCGCGCGATGCCTATCTGAACCTGCCCTCGGAACTGATCGACCGCGCGCTTTCTGGGCGGTTCACCATCTCGGGGCAGGCGGAGCAGCGCGAGGTTCCCGGTTTCCTTGAATTCCATGACGGGGCTGCGAACTTCCCGTGGCGCAGCCAGGCTAAGTGGATCGCTCAGCGTCTGGCCGCACGGTACGGTCTGGACCCGCATCTGGCGCGGGCGCGGGCGGGCAGCGTGTTCCGTAGCGATATCTACCGCAATCAGTTGGCCGATATCGGGGCCGACCTGCCCGGCGCGTCGGAAAAGCTCGAAGGCGCGATTCGGGAAACCACTCCTGTTGCCTCGCATAACGGGCAATTGTCACTGAAGCGGGACGCGTTTCTGGACGGGCGCATTTTTGATCCGCAGGACTTCTGACGCCTAAAAAACAGGCACCGCCCGGCGGAGAACTGAGCAATCGCAGAAAATCATGCCGCAACGCAGCAAAACCACTTGAACCGTGGCCTGGTTTTTCCGAATCTGACCGCAACGGCACGCAATGGCGTGTGTCGATAGAATTCTTCCCAAAGTTTGGGATCGACTGAGCAAAGCCGCTCACACTCTGACCACGTCCTCCCGGTCAGAGTGTGCAGCGGCTTTTTTGTTTTTCACGCCCGGCATCCCCGGGACCAAGAAAAGGGACAGACCCACATGAAAAGACTGATTGCAGGCCTTGTCGCCACCACCGCCCTGATCAGCCCGGCCGTGGCCGAGACGCTGGAACTGGAAAAAGACGAACTGACCTTCGGCTTTATCAAACTGACCGACATGGCCCCTTTGGCCGTGGCTTATGAGAATGGTTACTTCCTGGACGAGGGCCTGTTTGTAACGCTCGAGGCTCAGGCCAACTGGAAAGTGCTGCTGGACGGCGTGATCGACGGGCAACTGGACGGTGCGCATATGCTGGCCGGTCAGCCGCTGGCCGCGACCATTGGCTATGGCACCAAGGCGCATATCGTCACCCCCTTCTCAATGGACCTGAACGGCAACGGCATCACCGTGTCGAACGAAATCTGGGAAGAAATGAAGCCAAACATCCCGGTGATGGAGGACGGCCGACCACAGCACCCGATTTCCGCTGAGGCGCTCGCCCCGGTGGTCGAGAAGTACAAATCCGAAGGCAAGCCGTTCAACATGGGCATGGTCTTCCCGGTTTCGACCCATAACTACGAATTGCGTTACTGGCTGGCCGCCGGAGGTCTGAACCCTGGCTATTACAGCCCCGAAGATGTGACCGGTCAGATCGGTGCGGATGTATTCCTGTCGGTCACCCCTCCGCCGCAAATGCCCGCGACACTCGAGGCTGGCACCATCTATGGCTACTGCGTTGGTGAACCGTGGAACCAGCAGGCCGTATTCAAAGGCATCGGCGTGCCGGTGATCACCGATTATGAGCTGTGGAAGAACAACCCCGAGAAAGTCTTCGGCATCACCGCCGAATTCGCCGAGGAATACCCCAACACCGCCCGCGCCGTCACCAAGGCCCTGATCCGCGCCGCGATCTGGCTGGATGAGAATGACAACGCGAACCGCTCCGCCGCAGTCGAGATGCTGAGCCAGCCTGAATATGTGGGTGCCGATTACGACGTGATCGCGAACTCGATGACCGGGACCTTCGAATATGAAAAGGGCGACAAGCGCGACGTGCCCGATTTCAACGTGTTTTTCCGCTATAACGCGACCTACCCGTTCTATTCCGACGCCATCTGGTACCTGACCCAGATGCGCCGCTGGGGCCAGATCGCCGAGCCGCAGACCGACGCCTGGTATGACGAGGTCGCCAAGTCGGTCTATCGCCCCGATATCTATCTGGATGCCGCCCGCATGCTGGTGGACGAAGGTCTGGCGAATGAGGCCGACTTCCCCTGGGACAGCGACGGCTACAAAGCCCCCACCCCGGCCGAGGATATCATCGACGGCATCCCCTATGACGCCCGTCAGCCCAACGCCTACCTGCAAAGCCTGCCGATCGGTTTGAAAGGCGAGCAGGTCGTCATCGGCTCCGAAGTCCAGGGCTAAGTCCACTCCCCGGCCCTCATGGCCGGAGATTTCCCACCCGATTCAAAATTCCACCCCGCCCGGGCCACGACCCGGGCCAGGAGACCGCAAGATGACCGCCATCGACCACGAAACACTCTCTGACGAGGCTGAACGCGAGGCGCGCCGCGCGCGCCTGTTCACCCGGATCAATTCCGCCGACAAATGGTTCCAGGTTCTAGGCCTGTCTTGGATCACCCCCGTC
Source organism: Ruegeria sp. YTSC199 (assembly GCF_059609725.1). Classification (NCBI taxonomy): domain Bacteria; kingdom Pseudomonadati; phylum Pseudomonadota; class Alphaproteobacteria; order Rhodobacterales; family Roseobacteraceae; genus Ruegeria; species Ruegeria sp. YTSC199. The sequence continues at coordinate 8,153 of NZ_JBXWMF010000014.1, read as the reverse complement.
CTACGCGCCGCCGCAGGCGACAACCCCCGCGCCCAGGCAGGTGAAATCTGGCGCCTGCTGGCCGTACCGCTGCTGGCGATCTGCGCCTTTCTGCTGCTGTGGGGCACGCTGGCCCCTCAGGTGCAGACCTCGTTGGGGGCGGTCCCCGGACCGGCTCAGGTCTGGGCCGAGGCGGTTAGCTTGCATCAGGACGCGCAGGCCAAGGCTGCCAAGAAGGCCAAGTTCGAGGCGATGGTCGAAAAGCGGAACCAGAAGTTCATCGACGCGGGCCAGCCTGAGAAGGTCAAAGAGGTCGCCTATACCGGTGCGCCGAGTTACTACAACCAGATCTGGACCTCGATCAAAACCGTGTTCTTCGGCTTTCTGATCGCCACCATCGTGGCCGTGCCGCTGGGCATCGCTGCGGGTCTGTCGCCCACCGCAAACGCGGCGCTGAACCCTCTGATCCAGATTTTCAAACCGGTCTCGCCGCTGGCATGGTTGCCGATTGTGACCATGATTGTCTCGGCCGTTTATGTCACCAACGATGGCTGGTTCGCAAAATCCTTCCTGATCTCGGCCATCACCGTGACGCTGTGTTCGCTGTGGCCGACGCTGATCAACACCTCGCTGGGTGTGGCGTCGATCGACAAGGATCTGGTGAACGTCTCGAAGGTTCTGAAAATGAAAACCTACACCAAGATCACCAAGCTGGTGCTGCCCTCGGCCCTGCCGCTGATCTTCACCGGTCTGCGCCTTTCCTTGGGTGTTGGCTGGATGGTTCTGATCGCGGCCGAGATGCTGGCGCAGAACCCCGGTCTGGGCAAGTTTGTCTGGGATGAGTTCCAGAACGGCTCTTCCAGCTCTCTGGCCAAGATCATGGTGGCCGTGTTCACCATCGGCATTATCGGCTTCCTGCTGGATCGCGTGATGTATGCGCTGCAGTCCCTGTTCACCTTCTCGAACAACCGGTGACCAATATGGCTGTGATCGACTTCAAAAATGTCAGCAAGTCCTTCGGCACCGGTACCGCTGCGACGGATGTGCTGAAAGACATCAATCTCTCGGTTCAGGAAGGTGAGTTCGTGGTTCTGCTGGGCTTTTCCGGCACCGGCAAGACCACGCTGATCAACCTGATGGCGGGGATCGAATTCCCCACCAAGGGCAGTGTCACCTTCCGTGACAAGGTAATCACCGGCCCCGCGCCGGAACGGGGGGTGATCTTTCAGAATTACTCGCTAATGCCGTGGCTGACGGTGACGGGCAACGTGCGGCTGGCCGTGGATGCGGTTTTCCCAAAGATGCCAAAGGCCGAGAAAGAGGAAAAGGTTGCGCATTTCATCCGCATGGTCGGTCTGAGCCACGCCGCCACGCGTCGCCCGGCCGAACTGTCGGGCGGGATGCGTCAGCGGGTGAACGTGGCCCGTGCTTTGGCGATGGACCCCGAGGTTCTGCTGCTGGACGAGCCGCTCTCGGCGCTGGACGCGCTGACCCGTGGCAATCTGGCGGAAGAGATCGAAAAGATCTGGGAAGAGAACCGAAAGACCTGTGTCCTGATCACCAATGACGTGGACGAGGCGATCCTGCTGGCCGACCGCATCATCCCGCTGAACCCCGACGGCACCCTGGGGACCGAGTTCAAGGTCTCTATCCCCCGCCCCCGCGACCGCTCGGCCATGAACCATGACGAGACGTTCAAAGCCTTGCGTGGCGAGGTCACAAAATACCTGATGGATGTGGGCATCGAGGCCAAGGTCGAAGGTACCAAGACTCTGCCCGACGTGACCCCGATCCACGGTGTGCCTGCTGCGGTGAAAGAGGCGCAGACAGGCCTGATCGACGAGCGCTATCTGGATTTCAGCCAGCTGCATAAGGTCTACCCCACGCCCAAAGGCCCGCTGACCGTGGTCGAGGATTTCAATCTCAAGCTCAATCGGGGTGAGTTCATCTCGTTGATCGGCCACTCGGGCTGTGGCAAGTCAACAGTACTGACCATGGCCGCCGGTCTGAACGAAATCTCGAAAGGCGCAATCAAGCTGGATGGCCGCCATGTCGAAGGCGCAGACCCCGAACGCGCCGTCGTGTTCCAGTCGCCCTCGCTGTTCCCATGGCTGACGGCCAAAGAGAACGTCTCGGTCGGCGTAGACCGCGTCTATCCGCGCGCCAGCCAGGCCGAGCGGCAGGACGTGGTGGAATACTATCTGGAGCGGGTCGGTCTGGCCGATGCGATGGACAAATCTGCCGCTGATCTTTCGAACGGGATGCGTCAACGGGTCGGCATCGCCCGCGCCTTTGCGCTCAGCCCGAAACTGCTGTTACTGGATGAACCCTTTGGGATGCTCGACAGCCTCACACGTTGGGAGCTGCAGGAAGTTCTGATGGAGGTCTGGTCCCGCACCAAGGTCACCACCATCTGCGTCACCCATGACGTGGACGAGGCGATCCTGCTGGCCGACCGCGTGGTGATGATGACCAACGGCCCACAAGCCACGATCGGCAAGATCACCAATGTCGATCTGCCGCGCCCGCGTACCCGCAAGGCGCTGCTGTCCCATCCCGACTACTACAAATACCGGCAAGAGGTGTTGGATTTCCTCGAGGAATACGAGCACGGGGCAAAACCCAAGCCCAAGACCCCTTCCCCCAAAGCCATTGCCGCGGAGTGAATGACATGAAACAGAAACTTGTAGTCGTCGGAGCCGGCATGGCCACGGGCCGGGTGCTTGAACACCTGACCGACGCCGCCCCCGATACATTCGACATCACCCTGTTCAACGCCGAGCCGCGCGGGAACTACAACCGCATCATGCTCAGCCCGGTTCTGGCCGGTGATCAGACCTATGAAGAGATCGTCACCCATGACGACGCCTGGTATGCCGAGCGGGGCATCACCTGCCGGTTCGGCGAGAAAGTGGTCAAAATCGACCGCGAGCTGAAAGTCGTCGAGGGCGAAAACGGTCATGTGCCTTATGACAAGCTGGTCTTTGGCACCGGCTCGAACCCGTTCATGATCCCGATGCCGGGGCATGATCTGGACGGTGTGATCGCGTATCGCGATCTGGAAGACACGCAGCAGATGATGGGCATGGGCGCGGGTAACAAGGTCGTCGTGATCGGTGGCGGATTGCTGGGGCTTGAGGCCGCCGCAGGCATGGCCGCGCGCGGAGCCGACGTGACCGTGGTGCATATCATGGGTCACCTGATGGAGCGTCAGTTGGACGCCGCTGCGGGTTACCTGCTGAAAAAATCGCTGGAGGAAAAAGGCATCACCGTTCTGCTGAATGCCAAATCGACCGAGATCGCAGGCGAGAACGGAAAGGCCTGCGCGCTTCTACTGGACGATGGAACCGAATTGCCCTGCGACCTGCTGGTGATGGCTGTAGGTATCCGCCCCAACACCGCGCTGGCGCAAGAGACAGGTTTGGCCGTCGGGCGTGGCATCCATGTGGACGATCAGATGATGACCTCGGACGAGGACATTTTTGCCGTTGGTGAATGCGTCGAACACCAGGGCGAGGTTTTCGGGCTCGTCGCGCCGCTCTACGATCAAGCCAAGGCGCTGGCGCAGACCCTTTTGGGTGAAGAGGCCGCGTTCAAACAACGGTCCCTGTCTACCAAACTAAAAGTCACCGGTTGCGATCTGTTCAGCGCAGGGGACTTTGCCGAGGGCGAGACACGTGAAGACATCGTCTTCCGCGACCCGGCGCGGGGTGTCTACAAGCGCCTGGTGCTGGAGGGCGACAAGCTGGTCGGCGCGGTCATGTATGGAGACACAGCCGACAGCAACTGGTTCTTCGGCCTGATCCGCGATGGCCAGGATATCTCGGAAATGCGCGAGACGCTGGTATTCGGCCCGGCCTATCAGGGGGGCGGTTCCGCGGACCCTCTCTCAGCCGTTGCAGCATTGCCGCCTGAGGCGGAAATCTGTGGCTGCAACGGCGTTTGCAAATCCGATATCACCGCAGCCATCGCAAGCGGCGCCACCGACTTGGGCGCGATCCGCGCAACCACCAAGGCCAGCGCCTCGTGTGGGACCTGCACCGGTCTGGTCGAGCAGTTGTTGCAGGTCACGCTGGGCGACGACTTCGAGATTCCCACCGCGCAGCCCGTATGCGGGTGTTGCGACCTGACCCACGAAGACGTCCGCCGCCTCATCAAATCGAAAGAGCTGAAAAGTCAGGAAGCCGTCTGGCAGGAGCTGGGCTGGAAGACGCGCAACGGCTGCCATGTCTGCCGCCCGGCAGTGAACTTCTATCTGCTGGCCGACTGGCCGGTAGAGTATCAGGACGACCCGCAAAGCCGCTTCGTCAACGAACGCAAACACGCCAACATCCAAAAGGACGGCACTTTCAGTGTCGTGCCGCGGATGTGGGGCGGCATTACCAACCCCGAGGAATTGCGCGCGATTGCCGATGCGGCCGAAAAATACGACGTGCCTACGGTCAAGGTCACCGGCGGTCAGCGCATCGACCTGCTGGGCGTCAAAGGCTGCGACCTGCCTTATATCTGGTCCGATCTGAACAAGGCCGGGTTGGTCTCGGGCCATGCTTACTCCAAAGGTCTGCGCACGGTGAAAACCTGTGTCGGCACCGATCACTGCCGGTTCGGCACGCAGGACAGCACCGGGCTGGGCGTGAAACTTGAGAAAATTCTTTGGGGTTCCTGGACGCCGCACAAGCTGAAGCTGGCGGTATCGGGTTGTCCGCGCAACTGCGCCGAGGCGACCTGCAAGGACATCGGCGTGGTCTGCGTCGATAGCGGCTATCAGATCAGTATCGGCGGCGCGGCGGGTATGGACGTGAAAGAAACCGAGCTGCTGGTGCAGGTCCCCACCGAAGAAGAGGCGATTGAGGTCGTCATGGCCATCACCCAAGCCTATCGCGAGGGCGGCAAGTATTTGGACCGTTTATATAAATGGATGGCGAAGGTTGGCCTCGACTGGATCAAGGAAACCGTAGTGGACAATCTGGACAACCGCCGCGCGCTGGTCGAGCGCTTCGAACTCAGCCAGTCCATCTATCGCAAAGACCCATGGGCCGAGCAGGCCAAAGAGGTCCCGCGCTTTGCGCCCCTGGCCGATCTGACACTGGAGGCCGCAGAATGAGCTGGATCGACATCGGACATATCGACGACATTCCCCTACGCGGCGCGCGGGTGGTAAAAACCCCGGTCGGCTGTATCGCCCTGTTTCGCACGGCAGAGGATGAGGTTTTCGCCGCTTCGGACCGTTGCCCGCACAAGGGCGGGCCGCTGTCGGAAGGGATCGTACACGGCCAGTCCGTCACCTGCCCTCTGCACAATTGGGTGTTCGACCTGAACTCAGGCCAGGCTCAGGGCGCGGACGAAGGTCAGATCGCCACCTATCCGGTACAGCTTGACGGTGATCGTATCCTGCTGGACAGCACCTCACTGGGGCAAAGGAGCGCCGCGTGAAGGACCTGAACGCTTGTGCCAAACGCTCCACCTGCCCCTATTGCGGCGTAGGCTGCGGTGTTCTGCTGCAGCCGGATAGTGCCGGAGGTGTGACGGTCACCGGTGACCCGGATCACCCGGCCAATCACGGGCGCCTCTGTTCCAAAGGCTCGGCACTGGCCGAAACCATCGGTTTGTCGCATCGTCTGCTGGCCCCGCGTGTTTCGGGTGTTGAGACCGAATGGGACGACGCGCTGCAATTGGTTGCCGACCGGTTCCGAGAAGCCATCGCGGAACACGGGCCGGATTCGGTGGCCTTCTACGTTTCGGGCCAGTTGCTGACCGAGGATTACTATGTCGCCAACAAGCTGATGAAAGGCTTCATCGGGTCGGCCAATATCGACACCAATTCGCGGCTCTGCATGGCCTCGACCGTCGCAGGGCATAAACGCGCCTTTGGTACGGATACCGTCCCCGGAACATATGAGGATCTGGACGAAGCGGATCTGGTGGTTCTGGTTGGCTCGAACCTGGCCTGGTGCCACCCGGTTCTGTACCAGCGCCTGATGGCCGCAAGGCAGGCACGTGGCACCAAGGTCGTGGTGATCGACCCGCGCCGAACGGCATCGTGCGACAGCGCCGATCTGCACCTGCCGCTGGCTCCGGGTAGCGATGTGGCGCTGTTCAATCATCTGCTGACTCAGATTAACGCACGCGGCCCGGTGGATAGGGATTTCCTGACGCAAACGAATGGCTTCACCGAAGCGTTGATTTGCGCGCAGGCTGATGATGTATCCGTCACCGGGCTGAACCCGGATGATATCGCCCAGTTTTGCAAGATGTGGATAGGAACCGAGAAGGTCGTAACCATCTTCAGCCAGGGCGTGAACCAATCGACCTCGGGCAGCGACAAGGTCAACGCGATCCTCAACTGTCATCTGGCCACAGGCCGGATCGGCAAACCCGGCTGCGGGCCGCTGTCCGTAACCGGCCAGCCCAACGCCATGGGCGGGCGTGAGGTCGGCGGGCTGGCCAATACGCTCGCCTGTCATCTGGATATCGAAAACGCAAATCACCGTGCTGCCGTGCGTGATTTCTGGTCAGCTCCGACAATGCCCGAAGCGCCCGGCCTGAAAGCGGTCGACATGTTCCGCGCCGTCGGCGACGGGCGGATCAAGGCGCTGTGGGTCATTCACACCAATCCAGTGGTCTCAATGCCCGAGGCCGATGCGGTGCGCGACGCCATCGCCACCTGCCCGTTCACCGTGGTCTCGGACATCACCGACCGCACCGATACGGCGCGGCTGGCCGATGTGCTACTGCCGGCCTCGGCCTGGGCCGAGAAAGACGGCACCGTTACCAATTCAGACCGCACCATCAGCCGCCAGCGTGCGGTTCTGCCCGCACCCGGACAGGCCCGCGCCGACTGGGATATCCTGCGCGAGGTCGGACAGCGGATGGGATGGAGCACCGCATTCGACTTTCAAAGCCCGGGCGAGGTTTTCCGCGAACACGCGGCGCTGTCCGGTGAGGCGGCACGGTTTGGCAAGGATTTCGACATCTCGGGTCTCGCCGATCTGAACGCCACAGACTACGACGCGCTGGAGCCGACGCGCTGGCCCGTGACCGCCTCGCGACAAGGCGGGCGGTTCTTTGCGGATGGGCAGTTCTTTCACGCCGATGGCAAAGCCCGGCTATTGCCTGTCAAATGGCGCGCCCCTGCGGCGCAGACCAGCCCACGCTATCCGTTCTGGTTGAACACCGGGCGGCTGCGCGACCAGTGGCACACAATGACCCGCAGCGGACTGTCGCCCCGCCTGTCGGCGCACCTGCCCGAGCCATTTCTGGACATTCACCCGGACGACGCCCGTGCCAACAAGATTTCCGCCGCCGATCTGGTCGAAGTGACCAGTCCGCATGGAAATGCCGTCCTGCGCGCGCGGATTAACAGCGACGTCTCCCAGGGTCAGGTCTTTGCCCCGATCCACTGGACTGGAGAAACCGCACCCTCGGCTCGCATCGACGCGGTGGTGGCGGCGGCAACCGACCCGATCTCGGGACAGCCCGAAAGCAAGGCGTCGGTCGTAAATGTCACCCGTTTCAACGCTGCATGGTACGGGTTCGCGGTATCCGACCGTGAAATGATACCCAGCTGTGACTACTGGGCTCAAAGTCCGACCAAATTTGGCTATCGCGCGGAACTGGCCGGGCTTAAGCCCGTCGATGACTGGCACGCCGTGGCCAGTGAGCTTTTCGGGATACCCGATGCCGAAGTCACCGCAGTCGAGGATCAGGCCCGAGGTGTGGCCCGTCTGGCCTGCCACCGGAATGGACGGTTGGTTGCCGCGCTATTTGCCTCTCCGGAACCGGTTGCGGTGATGCGCGATTATCTGGCGACGCTGCCACAGGCACCCAATCTGGGCCTGCTGTCCGGCCGCGCGCCGGCGGACATGCCGGACCCGGGGCCAATTTTGTGTTCCTGCTTTGATGTTGGCGTGAACACGATCCTGACGAAGATCGAGACTCAAAACCTGACCTCGGTCGAAGCCATTGGCGAGGCGCTGCAAGCTGGCACAAATTGCGGATCATGCCGCCCGGAACTGGCCACACTTCTGGCCTCGGCCGAACAGAAAGAGGCCGCCCAATAGAAAACCCCCGCCAAGGCGGGGGTTTTGTCTGTTTTGAACTGATTTTTTATTCTGCGGCGTCTTGGTATGCGTCCATTGGGGGGCATGTGCAGACGAGGTTTCGGTCTCCGTATG
>NZ_JBXWMF010000013.1:0-143800 GCF_059609725.1 Ruegeria sp. YTSC199 | reverse complement strand
GTAGGCCGGGCTTCAGCCAGGCACATCGGTGAGCCTAAGAAGGCCGCTCCAAAAGGGGCGGCCTTTTTCAATGCGCAACCCTGCGGATTAATCCTGTCTTCATCATTTGGAGAAGAAGTGACCCCATGTAAGCCTTGAGGCAAAGAGCGCCGGATCTGAGCCACGCCATTTGCTCTCATGTTGCAATCACATCCGCTTGAACGCATCAAAAACCCGCCTGAGCTCGGGTTGATACGCCAAGGGGTCAGAAGATGGGGAAAACCATGTTTGGGCTTCAGTTCGTACATTACGGCACACGCATCCTGCACAGCAAAGATCTGGATGACATGCAAACGGCTATATTGGATGAAGAGGGTGTCGAAGGCGGTGCAGGCGGATCACGTCCAGGTAAAAGGGTTAAGCTGACAGCCTGCTATTCGGAGCATTCGAACAAGCATGCACCCCAACAGCGTTTGTACTCCAAGTAGACCTTCGCCTTTTCCGATATATGACGCCCGGTTCGGGAGTTGCACAGAAACCTTCCATACCGGGTAACGGCGCGTCTAAACTCACCATGCTCCCTTAAAAGCGTACCGCACTATGTGGTGCGCAAAGTAGACGAGGCATGGTATGTTGGGTTTGGACCTGTTGGTGAATGCGGCGAATGTCTTTTACCTTATTTCCTATTCGGTCCGAGACATTTTCTGGTTGCGGGTGCTGACGGTGATCGGGGCGCTGATCCTGTTGCCGTACTACTATCTGCAAAGCACGCCGCTTTGGGCTCCGATCGGGTGGAACCTGTTCTTCACGGGCATCAACATCTTTTGGATCATACGCCTTTTGTTGGAACGCCGCCCGGTGCCATTTACCGAAACGGAACGGCACCTGTACGAAACCGCGCTGCGCAATTTCAGCGAACGTGACGCGTACAATCTGCTTAAGTCGGGCGTCTGGAAAACCGTCCCGGCCGGGACAAAGCTGTTGGCACAAGGCGCCCCCGTTCCGCGCCTGTCGCTGATCGTAGACGGAGAAGTCGGCGTCGAAGTGAATGGCAATCGTGTCGATACGCTGGGCGGGGGTCGCTTCCTCGGCGGGACGGCGTTCCTGAGCGGAGATCAGGGTTTTATGGCGCCAGTGACCGTGACGGCGCTTGGGCCGTCACGTGTCATAGATTGGGACATGTCCGATCTGAACGCTGAACTTCGGAAACAGCCAGACCTGGCGATTTCCATAGAAGCGAGCCTCGGGCTTGAAATCTCGCGCTTTCTGCAAACGGCGAGAGTGCAGATCCCTTAGAGCGCGGATTCAGCCGCGGCCCGAACGGCGCGGATGTTTTCACCGTAGACTTCGGGATTGGACACCGAGCCGCCTTTGAAAACGGCCGATCCGGCGACGAGAACATCGGCACCTGCGGCCGCCACCAGAGGTGCGGTCTGCGGATCAACGCCGCCGTCGATCTCGATATGCACCGGGCGGTCGCCGATCATCTGGTGCAGCTTGCGCACTTTGTTGGTCATGTCGATGAACTTCTGACCGCCGAAACCGGGGTTCACGGTCATGACGCAGACAAGGTCGGTCAGGTCCAGCAGGTGCTCGACTGCCTCGGCCGGGGTGCCGGGGTTAAGCGCGACACCGGCCTTCATACCAGCGGCGCGGATGGCTTGCAGGGTGCGGTGGGTGTGCGGTCCGGCCTCGACATGGGCGGTCAGGATATCGGCTCCAGCATCGGCATAGGCCTGAATGTAGGGATCGACGGGCGTGATCATCAGGTGCACATCCATCACCGTCTTCACATGCGGGCGAAACGCTTTGACGGCGGGCGGGCCAAACGTCAGGTTCGGGACGAAATGGCCGTCCATCACGTCGACATGGACCCAATCGGCGCCTTGGGCCTCGATGGCTTGAATCTCTTGTCCGAAATTGGCGAAATCGGCGGACAGGATCGACGGGGCGATCTTGATGGTGCGGTCAAAGCTCATGGCGGCCTCGTGTCAGCTGAAGAGTCGGCCCGCGTATACCTGTGCCGCGCTGCAAAGGGTAGCCCCCGCGAATTGAGTGCCGTTACAAAACTTTCACTACTCTGACACACAGCCGTTGAGTGGCCCCTGTAGCTGACCGCCAACACGAATTGGGGGTGGCACGTGCTGCGTATCGAAAAACTGATCAAACGGTTCGGCGACACTATTGCCGTGGATGCGGCGACACTGGATGTGGACAAGCCATGCATGATTGGGATCATCGGCCGGTCGGGCGCGGGCAAGTCTACCTTGTTGCGGATGGTCAACCGCCTGACGGATTCCAGCGGCGGTCAGATCCTGTTCGAAGGGCGCGATATCACCCAATTGAAAGGACGTGAAAAACGCGCCTGGCAGGCCGACTGTGCGATGATCTTCCAGCAGTTCAACCTTGTGCCGCGTCTGGACGTGGTCTCGAACGTGCTGCATGGAACTCTGAACCGCCACTCGACGCTGGCGACCATGTTCAACCTTTTCCCGAAGAATGAGATTCACTGCGCCATCGACATTCTGGACCGTTTGGGCATTGTCGAGCATGCCCCCAAGCGCGCCGAGGCTCTGTCAGGCGGTCAGCAGCAGCGTGTCGCCATTGCACGTGCCCTGATGCAGGACCCCAAGATCATTCTGGCGGATGAACCCATCGCTTCGCTGGACCCGATGAACGCGCAAGTGGTGATGCAGGCGCTGCGCCGCATCCATGAAGAGGACGGCCGCACCGTCATTGCCAACTTGCACACACTGGACACCGCGCGCCGGTACTGCGACCGCGTGATCGGCATGCGCGACGGGCGCATCGTCTTTGACGGGTTGCCCGAACAGCTGACCACCGGCGTTGCCCGCGAGATTTATGGTGCCGATGCCAGCTTTTCGGAAGAGGCGACCTCGACCGAGATAGAGACGCTGGACGCCACCCAGAAGGCCCTGATGGAAGCGGAAGCCACCATCTGAGCCAACCACCCCCTTTCATCGCCCGGTCCGGTGAAAGGCCGGGGTAATCAAACTGGAGAGAGACAGATGAAAAATCTCATTGTTGCCCTTGTTGCGACCACTGCATTGGCCGCGCCGGCCTTGGCTCAGGAAATCAGTGAATTCCGCATCGGTATTCTGGGTGGCGAGAACGCTCAGGATCGTCTGAACAACAACGAGTGTCTGCGCGTTTACACCGAAGAGGTGCTGGGCGTCCCGGCCAAACTGTTCGCACCTGCCGACTATAACGGGGTGATCCAAGGCTTGCTGGGCGGTACCATCGACGTGGCTTGGCTGGGCGCGTCCGGTTATGCCAAGACATATCTGTCCGATCCTGAAGCCGTTGAGCCGGTTCTGGTCAAGGTCAACACCGATGGCGGCTATGGTTACTACTCGATTGGTTTTGCCCGCAAGGACAGCGGCATCACCTCGCTGGAAGACATGAAGGGCAAGACCTTTGGTTTCGGTGACCCGAACTCAACCTCGGGCTATCTGATCCCTTCGATCGAAATCCCGCAGGCCACCGGTGCGACCATGGAAACGGGCGGCTACTTCGGCGAAGTAAAGTTCACCGGCGGCCATGAGCAGACCATCGTTGCGGTCAATAATGGCGACGTTGATGGCGGCGTAACCTGGGCCGACGGACTGGGCGAATGGGAAGACGGTTACCAGTCGGGCGCGCTGCGTCGCGCTGTGGATGCCGGTCTGGTCGACATGAACGACATGGTCGAAATCTGGAAATCCAAGCCGATCCCGGAAGGCCCGGTTGTGGTCCGCAAGGCGCTGCCTGAAGACGTCAAAGCCAAAGTGACCGAGCTGTGGGACACGCTGAGCGAAAAAGACAAGAAATGTTTCTACGGCGTGGCTGCAGGTGAGGCCAAGAGCTTTGATCCGATCACCCATGACGCCTACGAAGTCATCATTGAAGCACGCAAGCTGAAATCCAACTAAGCCTGCATATCCACTGATCGGGGTCCGGTGAAAAACCGGGCCTCGTTTCCACTCAGGAGCATTCCATGACAGACCTGACTGCTGCGTCCTCGACCGTCCATCAGATCCGCGACGACTATACCGCGATGGCGCGACGCAAATGGGTTTATGGTGGTACCCTTCTGGTCCTGTTCGTGGCCACGATGGCCGCCGGTTTCCGTACTGCTGACGACCGCAACGCGGGCGGTTTCATCGACGGTTGGCACCGCATTCTGGACTATCCGGCCGAGGTCCTGTCGGAGGCTTGGGAAAAAATCGCCGAGATGCCCACAAATCTTGTCGAGTTTTTCCCGGCGCTGGTCGAGACGCTGAATATCGCCGCGGCCTCGACCCTGATCGGCACGATTGTGGGGACTTTCCTGTCGCTGATGTCGACGCGGGGGATGGCCTACTGGCCGCCGCTGATCCCGCTGTTCCGGCGTGTCTCGGATATCTTCCGGGCAGTCCCGGAAATTGTTATCGCGCTGGTTCTGATCTTCATTCTGGGCGGTGGCCCGGTTCCTGCAATGATCGCCATCGCCATTCACACGGCTGGCGCGCTGGGCAAGCTGTTTTCCGAAGTGAACGAAAATGCCTCTCTGAAGCCGGTCGAGGGGTTGCACTCGGTGGGCGCAAACTGGTCGCAGCGCATGTATCTGGGCGTGATCCCGCAGGTCGGGCCGAACTATGTCAGCTATGCCTTGCTGCGGTTCGAGATCAACATCCGCGCCTCTGCCATTCTGGGGTTCGTCGGTGCCGGAGGTCTGGGCTATGAGCTGCGCAATGCGATGTCCTGGGGACAGGGGCGCTATGACGAAGCGGCGGCCATTTTCATCCTTCTGTTCGTCGCAATCGTCGTCGTGGACCAAATCTCGGGTTATCTGCGCGACCGTCTGGTCCACGGGTCAGAAAAAGGAGCCACGGCATGAGCACTTTCGCAGACAACCTGACCATTGATGAGCTAAAGGCCGAGGCGGACCGCAATTTCAACCGCAAACGGCTGATGAATTTCGGCCTGCCTGCACTGTTTCTGGCCTATCTGGTTTACGTTTTCTTTGCCTTCGATGTGCCGGGTCTGGCAGCGCGTGCGAACTGGGAAAACGGCAAAACGCTGTTGTCGGACACCTATAGTTACAAAATCCATGTCAAACGGGACAACCGCTCGGGCGAGGTTTCTGCGGCCATCGAGGGGGAACGCAAGGGCGCTCATCCAGAGGGTCAGGCCCCAGACTGGGTGACGTTCGGCGAGACCACGGTGATTGCTCTGGAAAAAGGCCACGTCGTGCGTTTTGGTCCCGAAAAGGTTGAATTTGACATTCCCGGCTATGGCACAGTTCGGGCGACGCCTTCGCGCTCGGCCGGGGTGCAGGCGGAATTGCCCGTGGGTGAAGTGCCAGCGTGGATCAGCGTGTCCAAGAACCGCTTGGCGGTTACCACGGATGCAGGGCGCCTGACCGTAACCCGAAACCGGTCCGAAGTGTTCCGCTATTTCACCGGGTGGGAGCTGTTCTGGTTCACGCTTGACAGCCCGTATTACGGCAAGTCCTTCCCTGAACTGGCTGGACGGGCCGTGAACGGCGAAGCCGGTGCCATTCTGAACGATTTCTGGACCAACAAGATGTGGCGGCATCAGGACGTGGCCTGGGCCATCTTTGAAACCATCCTGATGGCGTTTCTGGGCACCCTCGGTGCGGCCATGGTCGCCCTGCCGCTGGCCTTTCTGGGGACACGCAACTTCAATCCTGTGAAAACCGTGCGTTTTGCGACCCGCCGGGTGTTCGACTTTGTCCGTGGCGTGGATGCCCTGATCTGGACCGTTGTTCTGGCCCGCGCCTTTGGCCCCGGCCCGCTGACCGGAGCCTTGGCCATTCTCGTGACTGATACCGGAACCTTCGGCAAGATTTTCTCGGAAGCGCTGGAGAACGTGGATAACAAACAGATCGAAGGCGTACAGTCCACTGGCGCCAACGCACCACAGCGCTATCGGTTTGGCGTGATCCCACAGGTAACGCCGGTGTTGCTGAGCCAGCTGCTCTATTTCCTCGAATCCAACACCCGCAGTGCCACCGTGATCGGCGCGATCACCGGCGGCGGCATCGGTCTGCTGCTGACGCAGGCAATCATCACCCAGAAGGACTGGGAAGAAGTAGCTTATTACATTGTCCTGATCATCCTGATGGTGATGCTGATGGACTGGTTCTCGGGCTGGCTGCGTCGGCGTCTGATCCAGGGCGAGACGGAAAAAAAGCGTAAACCGCGTGGCGTGAAAACAAAGCCGCAGCAGTTGGCCTGACCCGCAAGCAAGGACAAAGACATGCCATGCCTGCGCCCGGACCGGCCGTTCATCCACCCCGACTGCCAGATTACGAACAGCAGTTTTGGAGAATATGTCGAGATTGGCGCAGGCAGCCGCGTCGTGAACTCGGTCTGGGGGAATTACTCCTATTGCGATCGAACCTGCGATATTGCCAATGCCGAGATCGGAAAGTTCGCTAATATTGCCAGTTTCACGCGGGTCGGAGCAACGGATCACCCGATGGAAAGGGCGTCTCAGCACCATTTCCTGTACCGGTCCGCGGATTACTGGAGCGATGCCGAGGACGATCAGGACTGGTTTGCCCATCGTGCCAGCCGCAAGGCCGTGATCGGTCATGACACATGGATCGGCCACGCGGCGATCATCAAGCCCGAAGTGATGATCGGCCATGGCGCGGTTGTGGCTTCAGGTGCCGTGGTGACCAAGGATGTGCCCCCGTATACCATTGTCGGTGGTGTGACAGCCAAACCGATCCGCCGCCGGTTCCCAGAGGATATTATCGGCCGGATGTTGGCTTTGGCCTGGTGGGACTGGGACAATCAACTCCTGCGAACTGCATTGCTGGATTTCCGTTCACTTAGCGCTGAAGCCTTTCTCGATAAATACGAATAAGCCTGTCGTGCCAGGGAGCGGAAACGCTCCCAAACCCGGATGAGGCCTCCGCAAGAAGGTCGAAGACGCGCGGGAGACCTTGGTTTACTAGTCGTCGTTTAATGTCAGTGTCACCCGTTCTCCGGCAAAAGCAGTGCGCCCGTACTCAACTGGCACCCCTGACAAATCGGCGTTCACTCCGGTCGAAAACAGCACCGGCGCGCCTTCGGGCAATTGCAGATGCAAGGCTTGCGTTGCTGTTGCCGCTCGCGCCGTCAGGCGGGTTGAAACGCGGGTGTAATCCAAGACTCCGCAGCGTTGAAGCGCTTTAGTCACAGATTGTGAATCTAGCAATTCCTCCAGGATGTCGGGTAAGCGGTCTGCCGGAAAGATGCTCTGGAACAGAGCGATGGGTTGACCATCTGCCAGCGATAACCCGTCATACACATGCACTTTTTCGCCCGGTTTCAGCTGCAATGCTTCGGCTTCGGAGCCATCCGCCGCTCGTGTCGTCAGTGAAAGGATCGTCTTGCCGGGTATCTTGCCGCTGGCCGAGACGCTCTTGTGGTACCTGACCCGCTTGCCGATCGGGTAATCGGTCGGGCGCGCCGCAACAAACACGCCTGCGCCGCGTCTTGGGTGCACCAGGCCTTGTTCTGCCATATCCGCCAACGCGCGTCGCACCGTGTGCCGGTTCACCCCGTGCTGCGCAGCCAGTTGCGCCTCGGTCGGCAGGCGGTCTCCGGTATTGTAGCGCCCCTCGGCGATGTCTGAGGTCAGGCTCAAAGCGATGCTTTTCCAGACCGGTGTTTTGCTCATGTCACCAAACTTTCACAGTGTTGCGGATTGCGGGACTCACTTTCGGGGTGTAATATTTGTCTAGTTGTATAGTTCACGTAGACAACCCGGCCAAGAGGTTTTGATGGCGGAACACCAAGATAAAGCGATTGCCGCGCGCAAGGAGTGGATGGGCTTGCTGGCCCGTGCCCCCGAGCAAGCGTTGATGGAGTTGTGGGGCGAGGTTGGCACGCAACCGAGCTTTGACTGGCTCCGCAGCCCTGAGGTTGGCGGCGTCATGGTGCGGGGGCGGACAGGTGGTACAGGCGCGTCGTTCAATCTTGGAGAAATGACTGTCACGCGGTGTTCGCTGGTGCTGAAGGACGGAACGGTTGGGCACGGCTATGTTCAGGGCCGGTCGAAACGCAAGGTTAAGGTTGCAGCGCTGATCGACGCAATGATGCAGACCGAGGCAGCCGAGGACATTCGCGCCCGGGTGATCACACCTCTCAGTCAACAGATGCAGGCCACCAAGATCGCCCGGGCTTCGAAAGCGGCGGCGACAAAGGTCGAGTTCTTTACGTTGGTACGGGGAGAGGATTGATGAGTGCGCAGACCCAGTTCTCGGGCGGGTTCGAAAACGCACCGATCGACGCAGCCCACGCATTTCGTGCTGCGATGACAGTTATGGCTCGGCCGGGTGAGATCCGCTTGATCTCGGGCACTCAGCCGCCAGCACCGTTGTCCGTGGCGGCGGGGACCTTGCTGCTGACATTATGTGACCCGGATACCCGGGTACATCTGGCGGGCGACTTGGACACGGATGCTGTGCGCCAATGGCTGACCTTTCACACCGGCGCGCCAGTTTCAGAGGCGACCGAGGCGGATTTCGCCGTTGGAACATGGCGGGCACTTGGAACGCTGACCCAATATCGCATCGGAACACCAGAATACCCTGACAGGTCCGCAACACTGATCGTCGAATGCGACGACCTGCAACAGGCAGGCGCTGCACTGACCGGTCCGGGGATCCGGGATGCAGCGCAGCTGTTCTTGCCGGACGTGCCCGTGCTTCAGGCCAACGCGGCGCTTTACCCCTTGGGCTGCGACTTTTTCTTCACCTGCGATGACAGACTTGCGGCCCTACCTCGCAGCACAAAGATCAGGGCAGAGGATTAGGCGATGTACGTAGCAGTCAAAGGTGGTGAGAAAGCCATTGAAAACGCCCATGCCTGGTTGGCTGAAGAGCGTCGCGGCTCGTCCGATATTGCCGAACTGAGCATCGCCCAAATCCGCGAACAATTGTCGCTTGCGGTAAACCGGGTGATGGCTGAGGGGTCCTTGTACGACCCGGACTTGGCAGCGCTCGCGATCAAACAGGCACGTGGTGATCTGATCGAGGCGATTTTTCTGATCCGTGCCTATCGCACAACCTTGCCCCGGTTCGGCTATTCCAACCCGGTGGAAACCGGAGAGATGAGCTGCGATCGCCGCATCTCTGCCACGTTCAAGGATGCGCCGGGCGGGCAGGTATTGGGGCCGACCTTCGACTACACCCACCGACTGCTGGATTTCAAACTGGCCGCCGAAGGTGAGGTTCCCGCCGCGCCCGAGACACAGCCGCGCGTGGAGCAGACGCCGCATATCACCGAGTTTCTCAAGGGCGAGGACATCATTCAGGATGAACCGGTCAGCGACGAAACCCCAGGCGATCTGACCCGCGAACCGATGGAGTTTCCGGCTGATCGCCCGCTACGCCTGCAATCGCTGACCCGGGGGGACGAAGGGTTCGTGCTGGGCATGGCCTATTCGACCCAGCGCGGCTACGCCCGCAACCACGCCTTTGTCGGCGAGCTGCGCATCGGTAAGGTCGCGGTCGAGATGGAAGTCCCCGAACTGGGCTTCGCCATCGAGATCGGCGAGGTCGAGCTGACCGAATGCGAGACCGTCAACCAGTTCAAGGGCTCTAAAACCGAACCGCCCCAATTCACCCGCGGCTACGGGCTGGTTTTTGGCCAGTCGGAACGCAAATCTATCGCCATGGCTCTGGTCGACCGTGCGCTGCGCTGGGAAGAACTGGGCGAGGACAATGTGGGCGCCCCCGCGCAGGATGAGGAGTTTGTCCTGAGCCACGCCGACAACATTCAGGCCACCGGATTCCTCGAACATATCAAGCTGCCGCACTATGTGGATTTCCAGTCCGAACTGGAACTGGTCCGCAAGCTGCGCCGCGAGGCAGAGGAAAGGATCACGCCGAGGGAGGCTGCGGAATGATGTCAGGGACCAGATCGTTCAACGCTGGTGTTTTCCGGAATTGTACTTGCTTCCGCTTTTCGGGATCGGGCGCTGTTGCGTTTGGAACACAGATGCGATGCGCCAACCGAACTCCAGATCCCTTTTCGGTCTCTCTTCTGCGCGCGGTGGCGATGTTTGGCGTGTCGATTATGTCTGAAGATATACGCCAATATGACCAGAAAGAACGCGGCAATAACAATTACGTCCATAAAAACACCAATTAAAAAGCGAAGTACAAAAATGAATGACTACAATTTCGCATATTTGGACGAGCAAACCAAGCGAATGATCCGCCGCGCCATCCTGAAAGGGTTGGCCGTGCCAGGATATCAGGTGCCCTTTGCCAGTCGCGAGATGCCGATGCCCTATGGTTGGGGCACCGGAGGGGTGCAGGTCTCGGCCGCGACGCTGACGCCGGATGACAGGTTCAAGGTGATTGATCAGGGCGCGGATGACACCACCAACGCCGTCTCGATCCGCAAGTTCTTTGAGAACACCGCCGGGGTTGAAACCACCGAGGAAACCGAAAAGGCCACGGTCATCCAGACCCGTCACCGTATCCCCGAAGCAAAACTGACCGAGGATCAGATTCTTGTCTACCAAGTGCCGATCCCGGAACCGCTGCGATTTCTGGAGCCGCGCGAGACCGAGACACGCAAGATGCACAGCCTGGAGGAATACGGGCTGATGCATGTGAAGCTGTACGAAGACATCAGCCAGCACGGGGCGATCTCGACCGCCTACGCTTATCCGGTGAAGGTCTCGGGGCGATACGTGATGGACCCGTCTCCGATCCCGAAATTCGATAACCCCAAGCTTGAGATGGACGCGATCCAACTGTTTGGGGCCGGGCGCGAGCAGCGGATCTACGCGGTGCCGCCTCATACCAAAGTTGTCAGCCTCGATTTCGAGGATTATCCGTTCGAGGCCAGCAAGGCTGACCACCTCTGCGACCTGTGTGGTGCCGAAGACAGCTATCTGGACGAGGTGATCATGGATGACGCGGGTAACCGGATGTTTGTCTGCTCTGACACCGATTACTGCCGGTCCCGCCGCGCGCAGGGCCACGAAGGACGCTTGAGCAAGGAGAGCGCAGCATGACTCCGTTGTTGCAGGTCAAAGGCATCGAAAAGCGATATGGCGCGAGGGTCGGCTGCGCTGGTGTCAGCTTCGACCTTTACCCCGGTGAGGTAATGGGTATCGTCGGTGAAAGCGGTTCGGGAAAATCGACCTTGCTGAACTGCCTTGCAGGGCATCTGGAACCGGACGCGGGGCAGGTGGTCTTTGATACACTTACCGATGGCCCCATAGATACTGTGACGATGTCGGAACCCGAACGCCGCATGTTGGGCCGTACCGACTGGGCCTTTGTTCACCAGAACGCCCGCGACGGTCTGCGCATGTCGGTAAGTGCCGGTGGCAATATCGGTGAGCGGCTGATGGCCGTCGGCGACCGTCACTACGGTGCCATCCGCGACCGGGCGCTTGACTGGCTGGGGCGGGTCGAGATCGACGGCACCCGTGTCGATGACCGCCCAACCGCGTTTTCCGGAGGGATGCAGCAACGTCTGCAAATTGCTCGTAACTTGGTGACGGGGCCTCGGCTGGTGTTCATGGATGAACCGACGGGCGGGTTGGATGTCTCGGTTCAGGCGCGACTGCTGGACCTGCTGCGCGGGTTGGTGCGTGAAATGGGGTTGAGCGCCATCATTGTTACGCATGATCTGGCTGTGGTGCGCCTGTTGGCGGACCGGCTGATGGTTATGAAGGACGGCCACGTAGTCGAGGCTGGTTTGACCGATCAGGTTCTGGACGATCCGCAACACGCCTATACGCAGTTGCTTGTGTCCAGCGTTCTTCAGGTTTGAAGGTGAAGGCGATGATCGAACTTAAGGATGTCAGCAAGAGCTTCACTCTGCACAATCAGGGTGGTGCGGTGATCCCGGTGATGAAGAGGGCCTCGCTGAAGGTCGCGCCCGGTGAGTGTGTTGCGCTGACCGGGGCGTCGGGGGCGGGGAAGTCCACCCTGATGCGGGTGATCTATGGGAATTATCTGGCCGCGTCCGGACAGGTTCTGGTCGGTGGTCTGGATGTGGCACAGGCCGAGCCGCGTGAGGTTCTGGCGCTGCGCCGCGAGACATTGGGCTATGTCAGCCAGTTCCTGCGGGTGGTGCCCCGGGTCCCGACGCTGGAGGTGGTGGCGGAACCTGTGTTGGCCATTGGGTGTGACCGGCAGGCGGCGCTGGACAGGGCGGCAGCTTTGCTGGCGCGGTTGAACATTCCTGAAGGACTTTGGGCGCTGAGCCCCACCACTTTTTCCGGTGGTGAACAGCAGCGGGTGAACATCGCCCGGGGATTTGCGCATGACTATCCGGCGATGTTGCTGGACGAACCCACGGCCTCGCTGGATGTGCAGAACCGGGAAACGGTGTTGTCCTTGATCGAAGAGGCTAAAGCGCGTGGCGCTGCGATCGTGGGTATTTTCCACGATGTTGGCGCGCGCGACCGGGTCTGTGATCGTGAGATCAACGTCTCGGACTTCACACCCGGTGTGGCCGCATGAGCCTTGCGCCTGTCATAGCGGTCGTTGGACCCTCGGGCGTCGGCAAAGACAGCGTGATGGAGGCGCTGGAGGCGCGCGTGCCGGGTATGAGCCGTGCCCGCCGGGTGATCACCCGCCCCGAAGGCGAAGAGGGCGAAGATTTCGACCGGGTGTCCGTTGATGTCTTTCAGCAGATGGTGACCGCAGGCGCCTTTGCGCTGCACTGGCCCGCGCATGGGTTGTTATACGGGGTGCCCAAGGCAATTGACGATCTGCGGATTCACACGGACGCGGTGCTGGTGAACATGTCCCGCTCGGTGTTGCTGCAAGCGCAGGAGGTGTTTGGCGATCTGATCGTAATCTCTCTGACCGCCGATCCCGAGGTTCTGGTGCAACGTTTGTCCTCGCGGGCCCGTGAATGCGCCGAGGAACAGGTGCGGCGGCTGGAACGGGCCAGCACCCGATTGCCGGATGGGTTGGTGCGCGTCATCGAGATCGACAACTCAGGCCCGCTGCAGGCAACGATTTCAGCCATCCTGACCCGGCTTCAACCGGAAAGGGCGTAGCGATGGATCAGGTGAAAGCACCCGTCTTCGGCCTCGCCTACAAGGGCCAGTTCGGTGATCTGGAACGGTGCGGGCAGCAGGGGCGCAAGCTGCGATTGCAGTGCCTCCTGAACCGTTGTCAGCATTGGTTTGCTCAGTTTACCGCTGAGGGTAATGTGAAAGCGGAACGCTTCCATCACGTAAGGGTAACCCCATTGCACCAGATTGGCGTCCTGCTCGGGCGACAGTCCAGCCGCGCGGCGGCGCTCCAGCTCGGCTTCGGACGCGGCAGCGCGAAAGCTGTCCAGATCGCGCACGCAGGCGGCGGCCAGTTTATTCAGCGCGTCCTCATCCCCCAACGGGCGCAGGGCCAGAAACCGGCCGAGGCGAGCGATTTCCAACCCGTCCAGCGTGACCGGAGATTGCGCCTGCGCAAGCCGTGCGCAAGCGTCACTCAGAGCCTCCAGCGACTGCCCGTCATGCAGGCAGAAGGGCGGTTTCATCGTCGCATGCAGCCCGTATTTGCGCGGCACCTCGGTGACGGTGGCGACGTCCACGCCATCAATCACTGGATGCGCGATGGCCTTGCCGGTTTCAATGTCCCATCCCAGCCAGTTAGTGGCGAATTTCGCCCATTCAGCCTCGGCTGGCGGCGCAAAGTAGATAGCGTATCGCGAGAATGTCACATTGGCCTCCTTAGCGTGGCCTTCCCAATAGCTCAGAACGTGTGAAGTTCAGATGACAGAAGAAATGATCCTTGCCAATGCCACACTTGTTCTTCCGGATGAGGCCGTTACGGGCAGCGTACGGATTCTGGGTGACACCATTGCCGATGTTGCCACGGGTCGGACCGTTCCGGCAGGGGCGGTCGATTGCGGCGGCGATTTTGTCAGCCCCGGACTGGTCGAGCTGCATACCGACAATCTTGAGCGTCACATCCAGCCGCGCCCCAGGGTCGACTGGCCTCATGCGGCGGCGATCCTGGCCCATGACGCCGAATTGGCCAGTACCGGGATCACGACGGTCTTCGATGCGATGCGCATCGGTTCGATCCCCAGCGGCAACCGTTACAGGAAATACGCCCGCGATCTATCCCGCGAGCTTTGGCAGCTGCGCGAACAGGACGCGCTGAAGATCAGCCACTTTCTGCATCTGCGGGCCGAAGTCTGTTCTGAAACATTGGTGGCTGAGCTGGACGAATTTGGCCCCGAAGATCGTGTGGGGCTGGTGTCACTGATGGACCACACGCCGGGGCAGCGACAGTTTCGGAATATGTCGCAGCTTGAGGCCTATATGAAGGGCAAGCACGGCATGACCGATGACGATTTCCTGCAGCATGTCGCACAGCTCAAGGCACTGCGCGACCGGTATGGCGACCGGCACGAGGTTGAAACCGTCAAGGCAGCCCGGCGTTTTGGCGCGATGCTGGCCAGCCATGATGACACTACGCAGGAACAGGTGGCGGTGTCCGCCGCTCATGGTATACGTCTGGCCGAGTTCCCCACCACGGTCGAAGCTGCCCGTGCCTGCCACGATCACGGCATCAAAGTGATGATGGGAGCCCCCAACGTGATCCGGGGCGGATCGCATTCCGGTAATGTGGCCGCACACGAGTTAGCCGATCTGGGTCATCTTGACATTCTGTCCTCGGACTACGTTCCGGCTGCTCTGCTGTTGTCGGCGGCTCGTCTGGGCGAGAGGTGGGGCGATATGGCACGCGGTCTGCGGACCGTAACCAAGACTCCGGCGCGCGTTGTCGGGCTGGAAGACCGCGGAGAGTTGCGTCAAGGCGCGCGTGCAGACGTCATCCGCTTCCGTATGCGCGAAGGCGCGCCGGCGTTGAACGGTGTCTGGTCACGCGGACGGCGCGTGGCCTGATCAGGCGCGATAGAAAAGATACCGGTCCGGCGCTATTGTGTCCGGGCCGCTGATCTGTTCGAATCCCACTAGGGGCTGACCCGAGATCAGCAACCCCCCGGGCCGCATCACCTGCGCGATCAAAGGGCTGAGGCGTGCGGCCTCGGCCACGTCCTCTTCCTTGATACCGCGCCCGAAATCATAATGCGCCAACGCGATCTTGGCCCCGCCAGCGGCCAGTTTCTCCAGCATGGGTTCCGCTTCGCCCTGCAGGAAGTTCTCGGCCGGAGGTGTACTGGACGGGTGGCATTGCAACACCCGGTCCATCACCCAGATGCGCCGCTCGGGCAGGATTTCCCGCAGGTGATCATAAGTGCGGCCGTTGCCCAGCCCCATATCCAGAACGTCGCCCTGCATATCGCTGATCTGAGCGACAGCCCAGTTCAGCCCGTCGCGTTGCGCAGTCAGGCGGCGCAGCATGGAATCCAGTCGGCTCATTCGGGGTCTCCGGTTGATGTGTTAGCAGGCAAGGTCCAGGCAAAACCTGGGCCGTCCAGAAGCCTGCGCAGCAGGTCTTCGGTGAAGGTCCAGATATCGGGGTCATGGACCAGATGATGGGTCAGTACGCCGAAAGGTTCGGCGTTGTCGGTCCGCCCTTCGCGGCGGTCCCGCAAAAGGTCGACCATTTGAGTGATCAACTTGTCCGGCGCAACCAGTCCCCGCGTTCCACGCCAATCTATCGGGTCCAGATGGGTATTGATCTGCTCTAACCCGGGCGCGGGCATTCGTGCTTTGCGTGATGTCGCAGTCGAGACAACGCGATAACCCAGGGCCGGCAATTCATGCACCACCTCGGGTGCGATCCGGTTCCACGGAGGCACGAAGATCGGGCACAGCCTGTCTCCGACCAGCGCATGCAGTCGTTCAAGTCCTGCGCGTGCATCGGCTAGGATATCCGGCATAGGTCTGTGCAGCCGGAATTCGGACTTCTTTTCCTCAGGCGGTGCATGGTTCTGATGTGCCCAGCCATGCACAACCGGAACCAGCGTGTTGCGCTTCCGGACATAATCCACCAACGCCGCATCGGCATCACGGGGGATGATCGCCAGATGGACAGGCAGGTCGAGCGACCGGGACAGCTCTGACAGTGTTCCAAGTTGCGGCGTTGCTGATACCGCGTCATCGTCCCGCCACCACAGGGGCAGGGTCAAACCCTGCGCCTGCCAGGCGTCCAACTCGGTTTTCAAAGGGTGCCAGTCGATGATCATGCCCGCCCTTTCAAAGAACATGCGATCGCAACCGATCTGGCGGCTCCGTCAAAGCTCTCGGAGTATACCGTGCGCGGGCCGTCGGACATGACCGCCGCAACAGCCTGCGCCAAAGCCGTTCCGTCAAGCTTCTTGCTGGGCAATACCTCGATAGCGGGCAGGTCCGAGAGGCTCTGCCCGCGCAGGCTCTGCTCGACCTCTTTGCCATCGTCAAAGGGTATGAACACGGCAGGTGTTCCCGATTGCAGGATGTCCAGCGCGGTATTGTAGCCGCACATGCTGACCGAAGCTGCAGCGAGAGGCAGCATCTGCCGGAAATCGGGGCGTACCGGTTCAAGGGTAACCGGGGCATCGCCAGCCATTTGTTGCAACTGATCAATGCGTGCGGGTGCGTTCTGGCCGCCCACCAACAGGCGCCAACGCCTGTTGGGCATCTTTTGGGCGGCCTCGATGGCCGCGCGAAAGATCGGCTGGCCAACTGATCCGCCACCCGCGCTGACCAGAATCTCGTCTTTGCCGACCGCATCGGGGTGCGTCGCTGGGGCTTCGGGGGCGACAAAACCGGTATAGAATAAACGCTCGCGCAGCCGGTCGGTCACTGGCCAGCTGACCTCCAGCGGAACAACGTTGGGGTCGGAATGGACGAGGATACCGTCATAGTACCCGCACACAAATTCTTCCGCGCGTTCTGCTTTCGACGGTTTCGAAGGTGGTGCCAGAATATCCCGGACTGATCCCAGAATGACCGGACGGCGTGGCAGGTTGTGTGCGACCTCAAGCGTAGCGGTGAATTCGGAAGACAATGATCGGCGGCCAAAAGGAAACAGCTCGGTGATTAGAATGTCCGGCGCAAAACTCCGCACGGCTTCGACCAGCGCGGTTTCGCGTGCCGCCAGATAGGCCCGGTCTGCCACGTCACCGCTCAGTGTTAACAACCGGGTGAAATCAGTACCGTCCGAGCAAAGCGGCGGCAGCCCCAGCAGGGTCATGCCAGAACTGTCCAGCTGCGGTGCCGGCATCCCGCCGGAAATAACAAAAGTCTCGTGCCCCGCGCTTAGAAAGGCCCGGCCCAGTGTCAGGGCGCGGCTCAGATGCCCGGTGCCCAGCAGGTGGGTGACAACGATCATGACCTTCATGAGGAAGCCTCGGGCCGGATCAGGCGAATGGGTTCGGGCAGGGGCGTCATATTTGACATATCAACGATATACAGGCGGTTGCGCTTGATTTTGAAGGGAGCGGGACCGTCGAAGTTCCAACCCCAGGCGCGGGCCAGAATGACCCGCATGATGCCGATATGGCAGACTGCAACCGTGTCGCCCGTCAACCCGTTCAACCAGGGCTGCAGTCGTTCCCAGACCTCGGCCGGGGTCTCACCACTTGGCGGGCAGTACCCCCATCCCCAGTCCTCGATATGGCGGTAGCCACTGTCGGGGTCTGCAATCAGATCGATCCCGCGCAGACCTTCCCAATCGCCCCAGTTCATCTCGGTCAGCGCATCCGAAGTCAGCGGATCGCGCCCGGCGACAAGACGGGCGGTTTCACTGGCCCGCTGCAACGGGCTGGACCAGAGGGTTGCGCCGTCCCACGGCGCGGGTAGGTATGTGACAGCCAGTTCGGCCCGGGCGTCATCATCGAGCGGAATGTCACTACGCCCCTGAATGCGACCCGCGCGGTTCCAGTGCGTGTGTCCATGTCGCAACAAGGCCAGCCGGGTCATCGGGTGGCCTCCACCAAGGGGCGCGCGGCCTGCCAGAACCGGTCGGTGGCTGCTGCCATCAGGTGGCGTTCGGCCATCCGTACGCGGGCTTCAGCCCCCAGTGTCAGACGGAGGCGCCGGTTACTCAGCAAAGTGTTAAGCCGCGCGGCCAGTCCCCTTGGCCCTGCATCCACGTTGGGGTAGTCGGATGGGACGAGCACGTCCCGCACGCCCGGCCGGTCCTGAGCGACAACCGGCACGCCGCTGGTTTGAGCCTCAAGGTAGATCATGCCATAGGCTTCGTTGACACCGGGCCAGACCAGTAGGGAAGCCTTGGTGTAGAGAGCCTGCAGCATGTCGCGGTCGCACTGCCCCAGAAACCGGACCTTTGCACCGAACGGGGCCATCAGTGCCTCGACCTCGGAACGGGCGGGACCGTCACCCGCGATATTCAGTGTCCAGTCGCCGGGCAGAAGGGCGAGCGTTTGCGCCAAAAGGGTATAAGATGCCAGTTTGTCACCGTGCCGCATCATGCCCACTGTCAGCATCGGGCCATCGCAGGTCGAGGCGGGCGGCAGTTCCGGCAAGGGCAGGAAAGGGGGCAGTTCCACAAGACGCTGTGCTCCGTATCGTTCCCGTTCCAGCGTGATCAGATCATTTGCGGTATGGTAAAAGATCACCTGTGCCGCATCGCAGGCGTCATGCGCGGATTGGGCAAACCCGGCCCAGCGGCCGTTCAGGCGGCTGGTTGCGCGGGTACTTTCCAGCTGTACATAGGGAATGTTCCGCGCCTTGCAGATGCGCGGCCCCAGCAGATCCGGCGCCTTGTAATAGTTATGATATGTCACCCAAAGCGCGGTGTCCGTGGGCAGGTCATCGATCAAACGCTGAACCTCGGCGTCGGCTTCGGCGCGCAATGCAGCCTGCATTTGCGTGTCCCCAACCTTGTCATAGACGCGCAACCGTGAGGCCAGTTCCACCGTGTCGCCTTGTGCTCCAATCGCCCGCATCAGGTTGCGCGCCATCTCGCGATCCCCTGACGGCACCGGGCTGTCGGGCGCTTTCATTGGCGTGTAGAAGGCGATCCTTGCCATCAGACCGTGTCCGCACCCAGCGCGCGCAGCCGTTCTGACAGGCGGGCGATGCCGGGATCCATGCGGAACTCGGCGATCAGACGGTCATAGGCGGCGCTGGCCATCGACGCGGTTTGGCGGGGCGCGGCGGCCAGGCGCGTGATAGAGGCGGCCAGCGCGGCGGGATCGTCGTCGGATAATACGCCATGGGTTCCCGTTTCGATAAATTCGGGAATGGCCGATACCGGCGTCGACAGAATTGGCAGCATTTGAGATGCGGCCTCCATCAGCACATTTGGCAGCCCGTCACGGTCCCCATCCGCTGCAATCCGGCTGGGCAGTACGAACAGGTCGGATACGCGCATTGCCGCGATCACCTCGGGTTGGTCGCAGGCACCTTTCCACGTGATCCGATGTGATACCCCTGCAGCCTCGGCTTGAGTGCGCAGGGTGTCGCCGAGTGTGCCGCCGCCGATATGGGTCCAGTGCCAGTCCAGCGTGTCTGGCAGCATGGCGAAGGCGTCGATCAGGCGGTCAAAACCCTTTTTCTCAACCAGACGGCCGACCGACAGCATGTGAAACGGTGCATCCGGGGTGCGCCGGGCGCGGTCCGGCGGGGCGGGGAAACGGGCCAGGTCCAACCCGTGATAGATCAGATCAACCCGTGCAGGGTCATCGGCAAGACTGCGCAGATGCTCGGCCCCGATGGCGGTACAGGTCGCGCCGAAGGCTGCGCCATGGGTCCGCGCCTGCAGTTTCTCGGTTTTTTCCCAATCGGGCGAGGTCCAGATGTCCTTGGCGTGGGCCGAAAAGCTCCATGGCAGGCCGCGCATGATGGCGGCATAGCGCGCGACCGAGGACGGGGTGTGCATGAAATGCGCATACATCACCCGCGTCGACTCGGGCAGTTCGGCAGCCAGAACGCAGGCCTGACCAAAGCGGCGGATGCGGTTATGGGTCGGATCACGGCGCAGATCGGCGCGCCAGACCCGGTAGGCCTCGGCATATCCGGGCAGAATTTGTGCTGCATGGCGTGAAGCCCAGACGCGCTGGGGTTCTTCGTATAGATATTCAGGCAGGTAGCGCACCTGACCCCGGAACCGGTCATGCAGCGGATGCCGTTTCACATCGGTCGGGTGGCGCAGCGACCAGATGTCAAAGCTGTGCCCGGCCTCCTGCAGGGCGACCAGTTCCTGCGCGATGAACGTCTCGGACAGGCGCGGCCACCCTTTGACCAGCACCACCAGTTTCGGCTGAGGTGTTGTCATCCGGTGGCCCGTTCCTGTTCCCGGCTCAGCAGGGCATCAACCCGGTCGATGACATAGTCCAGCCCGTCCAGCAGGCCGCCTTGGATGGCCTGCGATGGCAGAGGCTGATGCGGAAGGCTGCGGATCGCCTGTATCATTGCATCCGGGGTCAGACCGTCACGGTTTTCGTCCAGCATCTGGACGAGGCCCAGACCTTCGGCGCGCGAAGCGCGAATCCATTGCTCCAACCGCGGCGTTGTGCGGGGCACGATCACAGCACGTTTGTCGAAAGACAGAACCTCGCAGAACGTGTTGTAGCCGCCCATGCAGACCACCCCGGCGGCCCCGGCAAACAGCGTTTCGATCTGGGATTCAAAGCCAACAGCGGTCACCCGCCCGTTCAGCGCGGCAACGCGGGCTTCAAAGTCTTCGCGCAGCTCGCCGGACAGGAAGGGGCCATAGACCAGCACCGCGCGCGGCGACAGGGTTGGGTCTTTTTCATAGGCGGAAAGGACAAGGTTGACCATCGCTTTGCCATCACCACCGCCACCCGGCGTGATCAGGATATAGGGCTGTTCGGGCGGTTCCCCGACCGGGCCGAGATCGCGGCGCAGGTAACCTGTCCAGTGAATGCGCGACTGTGCCGCGTGGCTGAGCGGCAAGCCCTTGGTCGGGTCATAGATTGAACGCAGCCCATAGACCCAGATTTCGTCGTAGAACCGTTCGGTCGCCGCCAGAGCCTCTTTCCGCTCCCACTCGGCGGCCAGAACTTCGGGCTCGTCCAGCACGTCGCGCAAGCCCAGCACCAGTTTGGTGTGTTGCGAATGCAGCAGGCTTTCAAGCGTCGGCAGCAACTCGCCGCGAAAGCCGGTGGGCTCTTTGTCCACGACCAGCATATCGGGGTCGAATTGCTGAACGGCGGTCTGGATCAGGCCCGCGCGTAGTTCGGTCACCTCTTCGATCCCCATGCCGATTGTCCGGGCCGCGTATGACCCATCAGCGCGTTTGGTCACGCCCGGCAGGCGCACATGATCAACCCGGCGCGGAAAGGTGAATCGGCCCGCTACCGGGGATCCGGTCAGGATCAGGGCGGACGCCTCAGGATTGGCCTGCGTGATGGCTGCAGCCAGAGCGCGCGATCTGCGCAGATGCCCCAATCCGAACGTATCGTGGCTGTAGAAAAGGATGCGCGGCGCCCGGCCGGTGGTGTCGTTTTGTATTCCTAGGCTCATGCCTTCGCCTGTCGTGTTTCTCGGTGCAAATCCGCGCGTTTACACCCGTTACCGTATATTCTTTGCCGCCGCTTGCCAAAGGGGGTGACGTGATTGTGCAAATTCGACAAGCATTGCGAAATGGCAACATCCGGCGCTTTTGGAATTGCGGATGTTTCCAAACCCTGATGTCGCCATTCCACCCAGTTTACAGGATTGGTCATATTCAGTTTTTGTAAGGTTGCAAACACTGATGTCGCAATCATTGCAGCGGGAACACGAATTGACACGATCTTGGGAAGTAAAAGGCTGAGTATTTGAATACACTTAGGCGCTTCGGTAATCTGTGGTGCATCACGCGGATTGGACGAAAAACTCGATGAAACTCAAATTTCCAGCTGGAATGGCCTTGTTGCTCTGGGCAATTGCAGCGGCCTTTGTCACCGGAGCGGCGGCGCAGACGCCTTTGATACCGGGGTACAGTTCTGGTTCCAGTTCCGAGACTGACACAAGCGCCGAGGGCGAACTGGCCGATGCCATACGGGCCGCGACCGAAGCCGGAGCCAGCGTGATTGTCATCGACAGCGCGGGGCAAATCGTGTCGTCGGGCGATCAGACCAGCGCCGCAGCGGATGAAACCCATGATCCGATGGGTGACGGCTCGCAGCTGATGAAGGCGCAGGAGAGGTTTTCGAAGTTCCGCGAGTCTATGGAGTCGCGGCTGCAGGCCTTGCCCTATTCGATCTTCGAAGTGCAGTACATTCTGCGCCAGACCAGCCCCGATGGCCGCATTCAGACCTATGTCGAAGTTCTGTTCTGGAATATCCTGTTCCTGCTGCTGGGGCGCTGGTTGTCTACCGAGATTTACGGCAAGCGCATGGCCAAAAAACTGGTTGTGGCCCGGTCCAAAGAGAACCCGCAGGGTTACCGGGAAAAGATGCCGTTTCTGGTGTTCCGGTTTTTCATGGGCATCGGAGCCACTGTCTTTGCAATGATCATGGCGCTGATTGTGGGATATTTGTTCTTTGGCGAGGCTGAAGATATCTCGATTCAGTTCACGGTGACGGCAATCTTCACGGCGTTTTTCCTGTCGCGTACGGTGTCTGACCTGTGGCGGATGGTGCTGTCGCCCTATCTGAGCCAATACCGTCTGCCGCCTTTTTCCGACAGGGACGCAAAGCGCTTGTATTACTGGGCCTCAGCGCTTGCGACCTATGATATCTCGGTGGTGCTGTTTGCGACCTGGGTTGCGGATTTCGGGTTGAACTACAACGTCTATGCCATGGTTTATGGTGGCCTGACGATGTTCGGCGCGCTGGGCAATGTTCTGATGATCCTGTTCAACGCGCGGGCCATTTCCAACGCTATTCGTGGTGGGCGGGGACCGGATGAGGTGTCGTGGATATTGCGGTTCATTTCCTTTGCATGGGCGCCAGTCCTGATCGTCTATATTGTGTTCAGCTGGTTCAAGCTGGCGGTTGATCTGGTGCTGGAGAACGAGAATTCGCTGCCGATCGTGGCCAGCAGCTATGCGATCTTCATGTCGGTGGTGGTGGCCTATGGGGCGATGAACTACCTGCTTGAGCGTTACTTCGACCGCAACCGCCAGATGGAGGAAATGAACGCCGAAGACGGTGCCTCGGAAGAGGTTGAAGAACCGGTCGAGACTGTCGAGGCCGAGGTACGCAAGCACCGCCTCCTGACCTATGAGGACCTGGCTCGCCGCGTGGCTGGCATTCTGGCCTTTGTGGTTGGCCTCTATGCCCTTGTTGTGATCTGGAACCCCGATGCCAGCTGGAGCGAGGACCTGCCGATCGGGCGCGCTTTGGACGTGATGGTCATCCTGTTCATCGGGTACATTTTGTTCAACTTTTTCCGCATCTGGATCGACACAAAAATCGCCGAGGAAATCGACGATGGTGGCGACGAGGCGGAACTGGGCGATGAAGGTGGCGAAGGCGGGCAAAGCCGTTTGGCTACTCTGCTGCCGCTGTTCCGCGGGGCGATTCTGGCTGTGGTTGTTGTCACCATTGTGCTGATCGCGCTGATGGAGCTGGGTATCAATGTCAGTCCACTGTTTGCGGGCGCCGGTGTGGTGGGTCTGGCCGTTGGGTTTGGTTCACAGACGTTGGTGCGGGACATCTTTTCGGGCGCCTTCTTCTTGATGGATGATGCGTTCCGCAAAGGGGAGTACATCGACATTGGCGATGTGAAAGGCACGGTCGAGAAGATTTCGGTCCGCTCGTTTCAACTGCGGCACCATCTGGGCGCGCTGAATACCATTCCGTTTGGCGAGATCAAGGTGCTGACCAATTACTCCCGCGATTGGGTGATCATGAAGCTGCCGCTGCGCGTGACCTATGACACGGATGTCGAGAAGGTGCGGAAACTGATCAAGAAGTTGGGTCAGGAACTGCTGAGCGACCCGGTGATTGGTGAGAACTTTATCCAGCCGCTGAAATCACAGGGTGTGATCGAGATGCAGGATTCGGCGATGATCATCCGGGTCAAGTTCATGACCAAGCCAGGGGATCAGTGGTTGGTGCGCAAGAAGGTGTATCAGGAAATCCGCGAACTGTTCGCGCGCGAAGGCATCAAGTTCGCCCATCGCGAGGTCACTGTTCGGCTGGCCGAGGGCAAAGACCCGGAAGACCTGTCGCCGAAACAGCGTGAAGCAGTGACAGGTGCGGTGCAGGCTGCGATTGACGAAGATTATCTGGACGATATCGGCCCCGGAGGGGATGACCGCTAAGGGTGGCTTCCGTCGCTTTGGATTGTATCTCTGACGAGACGCCGCCCATAGCGTTGGGCCAAACCGCGCGTTCGGCGCGGCGGGTGTGTCAGGGTTAAAACGAAGGCCAGGTTGGTTGGGATGTGCCCAGTTTCGCAGCGGGGAGGGACCAGGACATTTGCGCGGCACCAACGGCCAAAGCTGGTTTCAGCCGGTGGCCTGTTCCCCAGCCGGATTCTTCGGTTTTTTGCGTGTAGTCGGCAGGCGATGCATTCGTGATGTCGCCTTCGGCTTCGGATTTCGCCAGTGCGGTCAGCAACTCTGCCGTGCGGGCAAGTGACAGCTGGGCGAGCATGATGGAGTTGCCGGAGGCCGCTTCGGCCAATGCTGACAAGACGGCTGCGGCCATAAGGTAGCCCGTCGCATGGTCCAGCGCTTGTACGGGCAATGGCGTGGGTTTGTCGGCCTTGGCCCATGCGCGGCCGGCATCCGCGATCCCCGCGCTCATCTGCACGAGGCTGTCAAAGCCACGCCTTGTGGACCAGGGGCCCTGCCAGCCATAGGCGTTCAGGGTGACCTCGACCCGGTTCGGAGCTATCTCATCGCGTTTGACCTTGGTCAGTCCAAGCGCATCCAGCGCGCCGGGCCGGTAGCCGTGGACGAAGACATCCGCCTGCGCAAGCAGGTCCTGCAGTTTTTTCAGACCGTCGGGCGATTTTAGGTCTAGATAGGCGCAGTGTTTGCCCAAAGAAATATCGGGGATGACGCCGGGTTCGTCCCATCCGGGTGGGTCGATGCGAAGAACGTCGGCCCCGAAACCCGCCAGCGTTCGCGTTGAGACGGGACCCGCCAGCACACGCGTCAGGTCCAGAACGCGCAGGCCCGACAATGGGCGGTTGGCCGTGGCTTGGGGGCGGTCGCGCAGCGTGATGCGTCTGGGGTTTTGCCAGCCGATCAGCGGGTCGCGGGAAACCGCCCGCCCCTGCGGATGCTCTAGCCATTCCGCGCGGCTACGCATGGCGGCAGCAACGCCGCCCTCGGCCACAATTGCGGTCTCCAGATCAGAGTTCGACCACTCTTTCAACGCTTGCGCCACGGCATCTCGATTGCCCGGAATCCCGAGTACCTTCAGCGCCGCCGCCTTGTGGCGGGGCAGGTTGGTGTGCAGCCTGATCCAGCCGTCTGAGGCTGGGTAGTCTCCGGCCACAGCGTCCCAGAGGCTGGGCATCTCCCATCCCTCCGGCTTGAACGAAAACCCGTACCACAGTGAGGCCATTCGGTGGTCGACCAAAACCTCGGGAGCTTTGGGCACAAGGTTCAACGCAGTCACGAGACGCGCAAGTTCCTGACCCACGGCGGCAAAACTTACTGTGGCCAGTTCCGACACAGCAAACGCGCTGGACCGAGCGCCTTTGCCGGTTGTTTTGTAGCTGTCAGCAGCAGGGAGGGCGGAGAACAGACTCATTGCTGATAGGGATCCAGACTGTCGCGCAGACCGTCACCGAGGAAGTTGAAGGCCAGCACGACGACGATGATCGGCAGCATTGGGATTGCCGTCCACGGGTAGATCTCGATAGACGCAAGGTTCTGCGCGTCATTCAGCATTACGCCCCAACTGACCGCAGGAGCCCGCAGGCCCAGTCCCAGGAAGCTGAGCGCCGTTTCCCCAAGGATCATCGCCGGGATCGACAAGGTGGCTGACGCAATCAGGTGAGACATGAAGTTCGGCAGCAGATGCTTGCGGATCACCCGACCCGAGCTTGCGCCCATCATCTCGGCCGCGCGCACGTACTCCTCTTCGCGCAGCGACAGGAATTTGGCGCGCACAGAACGGGCGAGGCCGGGCCAGTCTAGGATGCCAAGAATGATTGAAATGACAAAAAACACCGCCACGGGGCTCCAGTTCGACGGCACCGCAGCGGACAATGCCAGCCACAGGGGCAGTTCTGGCAGCGAACGCAGGATCTCGATCACGCGGTTGATGACCCAGTCGATCTTGCCGCCAAAATACCCGGCCACCGAGCCGAAGAAGATGCCCAGAACGAAGGACACGGTGATGCCGATCAGGCCCACAGTCAACGACAGTTGCGCGCCAAAGAGGATGCGGCTGAATATATCCCGGCCCAGACGATCCGAGCCCCACAGGAACAGCGTCGCACCTTCGGGCGCGCAGAAAAGGTGGGTGTCCGACCTGATCAGACCGGCGAGTTTGTATTCGGCGCCCTCACAGAAGAACTTGATCGGGCGCGGGTCCTCAAGGTCGGGGACGAATTTCCACTGGAAGGTCTCAAGATCGGCCTCGGCCACGATCGGATAAACGTGGGGGCCTATGAACTCGCCCTCGTGAAACCAGCTTATGCCTTGCGGTGGCGCA
This sequence comes from Ruegeria sp. YTSC199, assembly GCF_059609725.1. Lineage (NCBI taxonomy): Bacteria > Pseudomonadati > Pseudomonadota > Alphaproteobacteria > Rhodobacterales > Roseobacteraceae > Ruegeria > Ruegeria sp. YTSC199. Next base: position 117,347 of record NZ_JBXWMF010000013.1, on the reverse strand, counting down.
TAGAGGTGCTCTCCGTTCCGTTCATTCGGCCCATAGGGCGCGATGAAACCGGCAAAGGGCAGCATCAGGTAGCACAACAGCAGGAAAATGCCCGAGATCAGGCCCAGCTTGTGGGTCTTGAACTTGCGCCAGACCAGCACCCAGTTGGGCGCGTCCAGATCAGCACGCTCAAGCTGTTGCAGGGCGACATCCGGGTCATAGGGGGCGTCGTCGACATAGCGACCGTCAGGGCGTTGGGTCATGCTTCACGCCCTTCGTACCGGATACGCGGGTCCAGCATGACCAGCAGGATGTCAGATATCATGGTGCCAATCAGCGTCAGCAGCGCCACGAACATCAGGATAAAGGCGGACAGAAACTGATCCTGCGTTTTCAGCGCCGTCAGCAGGGTAGGGCCAATTGTCTGCAGGCCCAGCACGACCGAGACCAAAACCGAGCCGGACACCATCGAAGGCAGCAGGTTGCCGATATCGGCCACGAATGGGTTGAAGGCCACGCGCAGCGGGTACTTCGTCAGCATCCGCGATGGTGCCATGCCCTTGGCGATGGCGGTTTCCACGTAAGGTTTACCCAGCTCATCCAGCATATTGGCGCGCAGGCGCTGCATCATCGCCGAGGCACCGGATGTGCCGATCACGAAAGTCGGAACGATCAGGTGAACGAGGATGGATTTCATTTTCTCCCAGCTCATTGGCAGACCTTCGAAAGACGGGTCCATCAGACCGCCGATGGGCAGGTTGAAATAGCGGTGGCCGTAATAGAACAGGATCAGCGCCAGCAGAAAGTTCGGCGTGGCCAGGCCAAGATAACCAACAAAGGCCGAGGTGTAGTCGATCCAGGTCCGCGACTTTGCCGCAGCAAGGACACCCAGCGGCAGCGCAACCGCATAGACGAACAAGATCGCGGCCAGATTCACCACAACCGTCAGCCACAGGGTATCTCCCACGATCTCGGCGACGGGGCGGTCGAATTCGAAAGACCAGCCATAGTTGCCCTGCAGCAGACCTTCAAACCCGTGCGGGCCGGGCCAGAAGCCCATCCAGATCAGGTATTGTTCCCATACGGGGCGGTCCAGCGCATATTCCGTACGCAGGAACTCAGCCTTTGCCACACCGGCAGATTGGCCCGAGGCCTGCAATTCCGCGATCTGGTTGCTGAGGTAGTCGCCGGGCGGCAGGTTGATGATCACAAAAATCAGCACCGACACCACCAGCAGCGTCAGCAGCATCGTGAAAAAGCGATAGACTGCATAGCGCAGCATTACCATTTAGCTGCTCCTGATCAGTCGGCGAAGAAGAATTCGTCCGGCCGGTGAATGCCGAAATGCGCGCCGGGCTCCCACGCCCACATGGCCTGTTCGGGCACATTGCGGAGGCGGTTCGAGACCACGACCGGCTGAGGCGCGCCGTTCAGGATACCGATGGCGAAAAGCTGATCGGCGTGGATGTTCAGCATCTCGGTCCAGATCGCCTCGCGCTCTTCGTCGGTGGTGGCCACTTCCCAGTCGTGGGCCAATTGCATCAGCCGTTCAGCCTCGGGCATATCGGGCGCTTCGCCCACATCGCCACCCGTTTGGTAATACTGACCCCATTTGGGCCAAGCCAGAAACACCTGATCCGTAGGTGCCAGGTAGGCAGGAGAAGTATGGGTCTGCGGGATACCATCATCCCAGCCGAACCAGACCGAGGCCATGGAGTTGCCCGCGAACACGCGATTGCGCAGGATGTCCCGGTCCAGCGGGCGCATCACCAGATCCACACCGATCTCGCGCCACGTATCTGTAACGATCTGCAGTGCGTTTTCGACCTCTTGCCGTTCACCGGCGGTTTCGATGATTAATTCCATCGGGCGGCCGTCGGGCAGCAGACGGATGCCGTTCTTGTTACGCTCGGTCAGGCCGGCCTCATCCAGCATGGCGTTGGCTTGTTCGATGTCAAACTGGGCCCATGCCTGTGCGTTTTCCTCGCTATAGAACGGGGACGCGGGCAAAACCGACATTGCACCCGGTTGTGCCAGCTTGAAATAAAGCGCCTGATTGATCGTCTTGCGGTCAATGGCCAGCGACAGGGCACGGCGCACGCGCACATCGCGCAGAACCTCGCGCCAGCCTTCATCGGCAAAGTTCAGGTTAGGATAGATCGCGATCTGCGAGGCGACACCGGTCTTCCACAGCCGCGTTGTATAATTCCCGACCTGTTCACCCTTTTTTAGGATCGATGCATCGCGGAATGCCAGGCCACGTCCTTGCAGATCGGTTTCACCGGCGTTGGCCTTGGCAGCAACGAGGCCGGGGGCGACGATTTCCATTTCGACCACGTCGATATAGGGCAGTTGCACGCCATTGCTGTCGATGCGGTGGTAATAGGGGTTTCGGACGAAGTTGTGCCGGATCTTCTTGCCCGAGCTGGCGTTCAGCCAGGGCTGCAGCGTGGGCAGTTCGTGATTGTCGAACTTGTAGAGGTTATCCAGCTTGTTGTGCAACGCTGCCCAGCTTTTGACGCGGGCGTCGCTGACCTGAAAGGCTAGTTCTTCGGTATCTGCGTATTGCTCGTGATATTTCTTCAAAAAGGCAGAGGGTCGGTAAATGAACGGCGGACGCGCCTGAGCCAGCGATTGCAGGAAGTCAGGGTTCGGGTCTTCCCACTCATAAACGACGGTGGTCTCATCCGGGAAGGATACGGTGGGCAGCTTTCCCTCGACGATCAGAAAATCCGGTGGGCCCGAGGGGCTGAGAAGTTCGTTACTCGCCACGTCCTCCCACCAATAGCGGAAATCCTCGGAGGTGAAAGGCGAACCGTCGGACCATTTGTGTCCTTCGCGCAGATGGAGCGTGAATTTGCGATTGCCTTCACTTTCGTAGGAGTCCAGCAGGTCGGGCACCAGTTCGTAATTTTCGTTGAACCCCACCAGCCGGGCATATCCATAGACCACCATCTGGCGGATATCCTTGGACCGGGTGACCATGGTGCGCAGCGTGCCGCCGGGGGTTCCGAACTCGCGCCCTTTGGCGGTCAGATCGACGACCAGCGGCTCGTCGGGAAGACGTTCGGCTACGGGGGGCAGATTGCCTGCGTTTACCTCGGTTGCCCAGAATTCTCCTTCCAGTGGGGTGGGGGTGTCTGCCGTGGCGGGCAGCATCCATGCAGCGGCTAGCGTGGCAGCCAGAAACAGGGGGCGAGTGGTCTTAAACATGGCATCGTACCTTATGGCCGGGCTCCATCTCTACCAGTGAAGGTATCACGGAGTCGGTAAATCGGAAGGCGTCATCCCAACTGTCTGGCGAACCTGCGCCCAAAGCAACCAGTTTCAGGTCGATGGGGCGGTTGATGTCAGGTTCTGGCTGAGCGGCAATCAGCGCCTTGGTGTAGGGGTGGCGGGGATTGTAGAAGAGCGTCTCGGGCGGGGCCTGTTCAACCACCAGCCCCCGGCGCATCACGGCGACCTCGTCGGCGATACGTGCAACGACGGCAAGGTCGTGCGAGATGAAGAAATAGGACAGGTTCAGACTGTCCTGCAGGTTTTCCAGCAGCGTCAGGATTTGTTCCTGAACCGAGACATCCAGCGCCGAGGTCGGTTCGTCGCAAACGATCAGTTGCGGGTCCAGCATCATGGCGCGCGCGATCGACAGGCGCTGTCGCTGACCGCCTGAAAAGGCGTGCGGGTAGCGTTTCAGCATGTCGGCGTTCAGACCGACCCGTTGCAGCATCTCGGCCGCCTTGTCCCGCTGTTCCGATGCCTTGCCGATTTTGTGGATCTCCAGTGGCTCGGTCATCGCGTCCTGAATGCGCATTCGGGGGCTGAGCGAGCTGTAGGGGTCCTGAAACACCATTTGCGCCTTGCGCTGAAAGGCGGTGCGCTGGGCGCGGGTCATATGGTGTACGGTGATCGGGTCCGCATCCGGTGCCGTTCGAAACAGCACCTCACCGCCGGGATCGGGGGGTTCGGCCCCCAACGCGATGCGGGCCGCCGTGGTTTTGCCAGACCCACTTTCACCGACGATGGCCAGCGTCTTGCCGCGCGCAAGGTTCAGATCGACTCCGCGGCAGGCATGGATCAGCTTGTCGCCCTGCCAGCCCTTGCTGGAGCGCATGGTGTAGGTCTTTGACACGCCCTTCATCTGCAGGATCAGGTCCTCGTCGGGCATGGGGATGCCAACGGATTCTTCGTCCGGAATCTCGGGCGCAGCGTTGAACAACTGCTGCGTATAGGGGTGCGCAGGCGCGGTCAGAATGGGGGCGGCTGCGCCTGCCTCCATCACGCGGCCCTTGTGCATGACGACGACCTGTTCCGCCATGTTGGCAACCACACCCAGATCGTGTGTGACAAGGATCAGCGCCATCCCGGTCTCGCGCTGCAATTCCTTGATCAGGCCCAGCACCTGCGCCTGTGTCGTCACGTCAAGTGCGGTGGTTGGCTCATCCGCGATCAGCAGTTCCGGCTTGGACACCATTGCCATCGCAATCATTGCGCGCTGACGCATGCCGCCGGACAATTCAAACGGGTAAGAATCATAAGCCCGCTGCGGATCGGGAAAGCCCACGCGCTCGAACTGGGTCAGCACCTCTTTGCGGGCCTGCGCTTCGGACGCGCCGCGGTGCAGCCAAAGCACCTCGCTGACCTGATTGCCGATCTTGTGCAGGGGCGACAGGGATCGCATCGGTTCCTGAAAGATCATCGAAATCCGGTTGCCGCGAATCCCGCGCATCTGCTTTTCGCTGATCCGGGTCAGATCTTCGGTGCCCTTGGAATCGTTCAGTGTAATCGCACCGCTACGTATCTGAGCGGTGCGCGGCAATATCCTTAACGCCGCTCGGCATGAGATCGTTTTGCCCGATCCGGATTCGCCTACCAAAGCCAGCGTCTGCCCGGCCTCGACATCGAAATTGACGCCTTTGACAACGGGCTCACCCGCGCCAAATCCGATGCTCAAATCGCGGACGGACAACAACGCCGTCATGCGGGTGTTCCACCCGTTGGGCCGTAGGTCGGCATTCGCTTGATCAACTCCCCGTGTTTTTTGTCGCAGTTTCGCGCGGTTGGTGCAGGCTAGTCAAACCCGTTCTTGGGGTGAAATGTCGCGGAATTGTGAAACTGACGCCAATTTGTCTACACAAAGTCTTGAGGATTTGTCATCAAACGTCCTGTCGGCCCCATCTGACAAGTCGACTGATATCAAGGAGAGATTTCCCCGTGCCCGACGATCAAAGCCGACTGGATCTGTTCATTGACCGTATGGTGTCGCAACGTGCCTGCCTGGATTTCGCCATTGCTGAGACGCGCGGCATGTCGGGTCCCGTGTTCGAACTTGGGCTGGGCAATGGGCGCACCTATCATCACATGGCGCAATACGTGAAGAACCGCCCGGTCTATGTGTTCGAACGTGCAGTGGCGTCTCACCCGGATTCGACACCTCCCGAAGATCGCGTGATTCTGGGTGATGTGCGCGAGACATTGCCTGCTGCGCTGGATCGTTTTGGTGCGACCGCCAGCCTGATCCACGCTGACCTTGGCGGGCATAACCGGGAAAAAAACGACGCCTTCGCCCGGTTCGTCTCACCCCTGATCGAGCCGCTGCTGGCCGAGGGCGGGCTGATGGTGTCCAGCGACCGGATGTATTTCGACACGCTGACCGAACTGCCTTTGCCTACAAATGCCGTTGACGGGCGGTGTTTCATCTATCGCCGCTGACCCAAAGGGTTTCCCCATGCTGTTTTATGATTGCTCCACTGCCCCGAACCCGCGCCGTGCCCGCATGTTCATCGCGGAAAAAGGGCTACAGATCGAAGTCCGCGACATCTCGATAGCCAAAGGGGAACAGCTGGGCGACGTGTTCAGGGCGATCAACCCAAACGCAACCCTTCCGGTTCTGGTTACTGATGAAGGCACGGTACTGGCCGAGAACCTTGGTATCGCCGCGTATCTCGAGGCGCGGTTTCCCGAGCCGCCGCTGATGGGGCGCACCCCGGACGAGCAGGGTCTGGTCCTGATGTGGAACAGCATCCTCGAACAACAGGGCGGTATGCCCATTGCCGAGGCGCTGCGCAACGCCCATCCCGCATTCGCCGACCGGGCGATTCCAGGCCCCGAGAATCACGCTCAGATCCCCGAGCTGGCGCAAAGGGGCGAGGCACGGGTCGGGTATTTCTTCGATCTGCTGGAACGGCGACTGGCGGACAGCCCCTATATCGCTGGAGCAGAATTCACTCTGGCCGATATCACCGCCTTTGTATTTGTCGACTTCGCCCGCGTGATCAAAAGACGGATTCCACAGGAAAACTCGGCAACGCTGGCGTGGTTCGAGGCGGTCTCGTCACGGCCCAGCGCACAGCTTTAAAACGGTGAATTCCGGATGCCAACTGCGCGCAGCCAGAACTGTACAGAAATGTCTAGACAGAGGTGAATAGTGCGTCTAGCGTCCTCAGCGTGTCATGCAGGAGAGGGCAGGATGAAATCTCAGTATCGCGTTGTGGTCATCGGGGGTGGCGTTGTGGGCGCCTCGGTTCTGTATCACCTGGCCAAGTTCGGCTGGTCGGATGTGGTGATGCTAGAGCGGCGGCGGTTGGCGTCGGGTTCGTCCTGGCACGCGGCTGGGGGGATTCACGCGCTGAACGCCGACCCAAACATGGCCTCGCTGCAGGCCTATACTATTGATCTGCTGAGCGAGATCGAGAAGGAATCTGGTCAGAATATCGGACTGCACATGACTGGTGGTCTGACATTGGCCGGGACGCCCGAACGGTGGGAATGGCTGCAGGCGAATTACCGCATCTTCCAGTCCATCGGTATCGACGATTGCGAGCTTCTGTCCCCGGAAGAGGCGCAGAGACGCTGTCCGATCATGTCCACCGACGGTGTGCTAGGCGCGATGTGGGCGGATCGCGAGGGCTATATCGACACGACCGGTACGGTGCAGGCCTACGCCACGGCGGCCAAGAAACGTGGCGCGGAATACTATGAAGAAACCAAGGTCGAGGAACTGATCCAGACCGCAGATGGCTGGCAGGTTGTAACCGACCGCGGCACGATCACTTGTGAACATGTGGTCAACGCGGCGGGTCTCTGGGCCAAGCAGGTGGGTCGGATGGCGGGGATTGAGCTTCCGGTTTCTCCGCTGAAACACCACTATCTGATCACCGACACCGTGCCCGAGGTGGCCGAAGCCGAATTCGAGATGCCGATGACCGTGGATCTCGAAGGGTTCACCTATATGCGGCAGGACCAAAAGGGCGTTCTGGTCGGCATTTACGAAGTCGACCACGAGCACTGGGCCATGGACGGCGCGCCGTGGAACTATGGCGAGGAGCTGTTTCAGGAACAGCTCGACCGGATCGAGAATGAGCTGACATTGGGCTTTGAACGCTATCCCTCGATCCAGAACGTGGGCATCAAGACTTGGGTGAACGGTGCATTTACCTTCTCGCCCGATGGTAACCCGCTGGTTGGTCCGGTACCGGGTAAGCCTGGTTATTGGTCGGCCTGTGCGGTGATGGCGGGTTTCCTGCAAGGTGGAGGCGTTGGCAAGACGCTGGCCGAGTGGATGATCCATGGCGAACCCGAAGCCGACGCATGGCCGATGGATGTGGCGCGCTACGGCGATTTTGCCCAGAACAAACGCTATATCCGCGAAACCACCGGGCAGTTCTATTCCCGCCGTTTCGTGATGACTTACCCGAACGAGCAACTGCCTGCCGGACGTCCGCTGAAAATGGCCCCGGCCCATGACGCGATGACCGAGGCCGGATGTAAGTGGGGTGTCAGCTGGGATCTGGAGGTGCCGCTGTACTTCGCGCCGAAGGGTTTCGAGGAAACGCCGACGCTCAAGCGTTCGAACGCGCATGACATCGTGGCCGGGGAATGCAAGGTGATCCGCGAGGGCGTAGGCCTGCTGGATATCTCGGGCTTTTCGCGGTTCGAAGTCAGCGGCCCAAATGCAGAGGTTTGGCTGGACAAAGTGATGGCCTCGAAACTGCCCGCACCGGGCCGCGCCAAGCTTGCGCCGATGTTGGGTGAGAACGGACGGCTCAAGGGCGATCTAACCGTGCTCAACTGGGGCGATGGCACGTGGTGGATCATGGGCAGCTACTACCTGCGCGCCTGGCACATGCGTTGGTTCGATGATCACATGATCGACGGCGTCGACATTCGCGATCTGGGCGAGGAATACTGCGGTTTCGCCGTCGTCGGCCCGAAATCGCAGTCGGTGGTCGAGAAGCTGGCGGAACGGGATATCTCGGGGCTGAAATTCATGGACTGCGGTGATTTCGACATCGGTCTGGTCCGCGCTCGCGTCGCGCGCATGTCGGTGACCGGCGAAAAGGGCTATGAAATCAACTGTCGCTATGGCGATCACATCAAGCTGCGCCGGATGCTATTGGAGGCGGGCGCTGACGAGGGCATCCGCGAGTGCGGTTTCAACGCGATGCTCTCGACGCGGTTGGAAAAGAGCTTTGGTATCTGGTCGGCAGAATTCACTCAGCTCTATACGCCCGGGATGACCGGGATGGACCGTTGGATCGAGTGGGATAAAGAATTCGTCGGCAAGGACGCCGCCTCGGCTGAACGAGAGGGCAACGGCCCTGCGCAGGTTCAGGTGACGCTTGAGGTGGACGCTCTGGACGCAGATGCCAGCGGGTATGAGCCGATTTGGTCGGGCGAAGATCGGGTAGGCTTTGTGACCTCTGGTGGCTATGGGCATTATACCGGCAAGTCGCTGGCAATGGCGCTGGTTAATCGCGACAAGGCCGAACCGGGCACGGAGCTGACCGTGCATGTGGTTGGCGTCGAACGCCCCGCGAGGGTGGTTGAACCGTCCCCATACGACCCGCAGGGCAAGGCGATGAGGGGCTGATGGTGATTTCGCAGACATCCGAACGCGGTCGGCGACGGCGCGGGCGCGGTGTTGACGCCGCGCCGCCGCCCAGTCGCGATGTGAACTACCGTCAACTGATGAACCCGTTCCCGCCGATGGAGTTGTTTTCGGCCGACCAGATTGCGGACATGCACGATACGGCCTTGCGGACGCTTGAGGACCTGGGGGTCAAGGTCCTGCTGCCCGAAGCCCGACGGATTTTTGCTGCGGGTGGCGCACGCGTGGATGAAGGCACCGAAATGGTGTTCGTTGGGCGCGATATAGTCGAGGCCGCCGTCGCCTCGGCCCCTAAGTCGATTGCCTGCCACGCGGGCGCGCGTCGCCGCGATTTCACGCTGGAACTGGGCAGTCTGGTGTTCCAACCGGGGGCCGGGGCACCGAATGCCACCGATCTGGAACGGGGTCGTCGCCCTGCGACCGGGCAGGACTATCTTGAGTTTCTGAAACTCACGCATCATTTCGACGTGTTCCAGATGATCTCGCCTCAGGTCGAGCCGCAGGATGTTCCGACACATCTGCGCCACTACTTCACGACGCAGGCGCAGGTGGAACTGACGGATAAGTTCCCGTTCTTTTTCTCGCGCGGGACGCCGCAGGTGATGGATTGCTTTGAGATGCTCTCCACCGCACGGGGCCTGTCAGATGAAGATTTCCGCGGCAACGCACATTGCTACACAATCATCAACACCAACAGCCCGCGGACGCTGGACATCCCTATGGCACAGGGGCTGGTCGACTTTGCCCGCCATGGGCAGATGTCGATCATTACACCTTTTACCTTGATGGGGGCGATGGCACCTATCACGGTGGCCGGAGCAATCACGCTTTCCCATGCCGAAGCCTTGGCGGCGCTGACGCTGACCCAACTGACCAACCCAGGCGCGCCGGTGTGCTATGGGACCTTCACCAGCAACGTAGACATGAAATCAGGTGCGCCTGCGTTCGGGACGCCCTCGCATTTTCAGGCGTCACTGGCGGCCGGGCAATTGGCCCGGCATCTGGGGCTGCCTTGGCGATCCGCTGCTGGGTCAGCATCGAACATCAATGACGTACAGGCCGCGAATGAAAATCAGTTCGGCCTCTGGGGTTGCCTGATGGCTGGGGCGACAGTGATCATCCACTCGGCCGGGTGGCTCGAGGGCGGGTTGTCAGTGTCCTTCGAAAAGCTGGTCTGCGACGCCGAGGTGCTGAACATGGTCGCCGAACTTTGTGCCGGGGCGCAAGCGGAGGCCGCAGAGATCGGCTTTGACACCGCTCTGCGCGAGGTCCAGCCAAGCGGACACTTCTTTGCAACCAGCCAGACGATGGAACGCTACAACACTGAGTTCTACCAGCCCCACGTGCACGACTATGCCAATTTCGGCACGTGGACCGAGCGCGGTTCGGTTGACGCCAATCATCGGGCAACGGGTGTATGGAAGGCTATTCTGGATGATTTCAAAGCTCCTGCCAGCGATAGCGACCGGCTTGGTGCCTTGCAGGATTTCATCGCGCGCCGTACTGCCGAAGGCGGCGCACCACCGGAGAGTTGAATGAACACCAAACCGATCCTGCACCGCGACGACCCTAAGGCCGAGCCCTTGGTCGGCAACATCAAGGTCACGCGTGACGACTGGCTGAACGTGGCGATGGACGTGCTGATCTCGGACGGGGTGGACCAGATCAAGGTGCTGAGCCTGGCCGAGCGGATGGCAGTTTCGCGGTCTTCCTTCTACTGGTATTTCAAATCACGTCAGGAACTGCTCGACGCTTTGCTGTCCCGCTGGCAGGCCACGAATACGGTGGGTCTGATTGCACAGGCGGAGGCTCCGGCGGAAACCATCACGGCGGCGGTCTGTAATGTGCATCGCTGCGTGGTGAACACTGACCTGTTCGATACGGCGCTGGACTTTGCCGTGCGGGATTGGGCGCGCAAATCGGGCAAGGTACGCCGTTCATTGGATCAATCGGACGCCCGGCGGCTGCATGCTCTGCACGCCATGTTCGTGCGTTTTGGCTATTCTGCGGTCGAGGCCGAAACCCGTGCCCGAGTGCTGTACTACATGCAGATCGGATACGATCTCGCCCAACTGAATGAGCCGATGGAAACCCGACTGCAAATGGTACCGCACTACCTTTACGTTTTCACCGGCGTCGAGCCGCGACCCGAGGAAGTCGAAGAATTCAGCGCCTATTCAAAGCGCTATTGGGAAGGAGACAGAGAATGAGCCAGCCAGACGCAATCATCATCGGTACCGGTGTCATCGGGGCAGCCATCGCGTTCGAAATGGCCAAGGCCGGTTGGAAAACCCTGTCGCTGGACCGCAATTCTCAGGTCGGCCATGGTTCAACTGCGGGGTCCTGCGCGATCATTCGGATGCATTACTCGACCTTTGACGGCACCGCTTTTGCGTGGGAAGGCTATCACTACTGGCGCGATTGGGCTGATTACCTAGGCCTGCCCACGGAGGCCAATCTGGCGCAGTTCCGCGAGACGGGGTGTCTGGTGATGAAAACCGGCGCCAACGGGATGTTGGAAAAACACATGAAGAACAGTGCCGATCTGGATTGCCCATTCGAAGAGTGGTCGGCTCAGAAAATCGCTGAACGCCTGCCTGTCTACTCACTGGACAGTTTCGCGCCGGCGCGTCGCATGGATGACCCGGAATTCGGTCAACCGAACGGGCACAAGATGCAAGGCGGGGTGTATTGGCCTCAGGCAGGCTATGTCACCGATCCGGCTTTGTCGGCGCAGAACCTGATGGATGCCGCGAAACAGCACGGGGCCGAGGTGCGCACCGGGACCGAAGTGGTCAAGATCCTGACCGAAAGCGGGCGCGTGGCAGGGGTCAAGCTGGCCTCGGGCGAAGAGCTCCACGCCAAGGTGGTGGTGAATGTGGCCGGGCCGGGCTCGGCGATCATCAACAAGATGGCGGGCGTACTGGATGACATGACCATCGAAACACGCCCCCTGCGGCAGGAAGTGGTGCACGTCCCTGCGCCCGAGGGGTTCGATTTCGAAAACGACGGCACGATTGTATCGGACAGCGATATCGCCTGTTATTGCCGTCCCGAGCACGGCAACCACATCCTGGTCGGCTCGGAAGACCCGGAATGCGATCCGCATCAGTGGTGCGAGGACGACGTTCAATACAACCACGACTTTACCGATCAATGGACGACGCAGGCCATGCGCTATGCGCAGCGGGTGCCCAGCCTTGGCATCCCCTCCAAGACACGTGGGGTGGTCGACCTGTACGACGCCTCGACCGACTGGATTCCTATCTATGACAAATCCAGCCTGTCGGGGTTTTACATGGCCTGTGGCACCAGCGGTAACCAATACAAGAACGCGCCGATCGTAGGCAAGTTGATGACAGCCCTGATCGACTATTGCGAAGGCGGAGCAGATCACGATGCCCAGCCGCTGCAGTTCGAACTGCCCTATATCAAGCGGATGATCGATGTAGGCTTCTATTCCCGCAAGCGCCCGATCAACAAAGAAAGCAGTTTTTCCGTTCTGGGCTAGCCGGTACGAGAGAACGCTCTAGCTTTCTGGGGACCGCATGGAACGGGGCCCAGCATGACCGAGCCGACGAACCGAGTTCTGATACTGGGCAGCGCCCCAGGCGCAGTGGCTGCTCGGCAGTGGCCGCGCGCTAAATTTACGCACATCGTTGCCATCAACAATGCTTGGCGTATCCGGCCGGATTGGGACGCGCTGATCCATCCTGAGGATTTTCCAGTCCAAAGACGACCAGACAGGATCTGTGACCATCAGCGGGTTGTGACGGCCAGAGATTACGTTCCTGTTCAGAACGGCTTCGGCGGTTTCGTCTATGCCGGTGGTACGATGGCGTTCACTGCAGGGTATTGGGCGCTTGCGGTGTTTCGCCCTGCGGTTCTGGCCTATTTCGGTTGTGACATGATCTATCCCGGAACCGGGAAAACGCATTTCTACGGTGCCGGTACGGCTGATCCGTTGCGTGCGGATGTCACCCTGCGGTCGCTTGAGGCGAAGTCAGCGCGTCTGGCGATGTTCGGCGCAGCACAGGGGTGCCGGGTCGTCAGGCTGTCGCACGGGGAGAGTCGGTTACTGTTCCCGTCCGTGGAACTGGGCACTCTGACAGAGGCAGGTTTGCCCGCCACCGATGCGATGGAAGACGTTCTGAATGCGGAACAAGAGCTGGAATATTTCGTCCCGTCGGGCCGGTATTGGGAAGTCGCGGAAAGATTCGATACCGCGGAACTTGATGCGTTGGATCGACAATGGCTAGAAGCTTACCGGCAGTCCACTGGGGAAATCATGGCCGATCAGGTGGCGAAACTCACCCAAGCCCAGACCATCGCAATATAGGTCAGGTTGTGCATACATTGGTCCAGCCCCGCTGCACGCCAGAACGCGGCCTGCGTTGGTGACAGCTGTTTCTTGTCCGAATAGCTGGCTTTGGCAAAGTCGATATTGAAATGCACGATCCATTCCAGTGCCGCAATGATCAGGATGAATGACCACGGCGCCCCGAACAGTAAAAAAACAATAACGGATCCAACAACATGCACGCCAGCATGCTGCGCACGACCCCAGTGTAAATACACACCACGTCCGGACAACATTTTCGGAGTCTGGAGGAAATAGTCCGCAAACATATGTTTGATCTGCAACAAGCAGAGCATCAATAACACTGCGCCTATACTGGCATTCAAATTGCTCCTCCCGATATCGTCCTGAAGCGAATCTTAGGGGCTAAACAGTTGCGGTGCAAATGAACTTGTTCACACACGGCGGAGATATGACCAAACTGGAAACCATTTGCGTCACGGGCCAGGATTGCTGTAAATTCAGAGTGTTTGATTTGCGGTACTTTCTTCAGGATCGGTTCGGTGATCCAGAATAGGGGCGGGTTCCATAGAACGTTCGATTTTCCGGTTTATTTGGAAGTATTCCAAACGCGATCAGCTTGTCCTGCTGGCCGTGACCTCTACGCTGTTTCCGTTGTTGTATCTGACGCTGGAGCTGCCCAAGCGCATCATCAACGATGCGATCGGTGCGGCCAGCCCTGTGGTGAATGTTCTTGGTTATGACCTGCCACAGACCAGGTTCCTGATCATCCTGTGCGGGGCGTTCCTGCTGGCTGTGCTGTGCCATGGCGTAATGAAGATGCGCATCAACACTATGAAGGGGGTGCTTAGCGAACGGATGCTTCGCCGTTTCCGGTATCAGTTGATCAATCGTGCCCTGCGTTTTCCCCAGCCCTATTTCGAGCGGGTCAGCCAGGGCGAGATGGTTTCGATGGTTACCGCCGAAAGCGAGCCGATGGGCGGGTTGATGGGCGACGCGATCAGCCAGCCGGTGCTGCAGGCCGGTCAGATGATCACGATCCTGTCTTTCCTGTTTCTGCAAAGCGTCTGGTTCGGTCTGGCTGCCGTGGCGTTGATTCCTTTGCAGGCCTGGCTGATCCCCAAGCTGCAGCGGCAGATCAACCTTCTAAACAAGAAACGCATTCAGGAAGTCCGCGTTCTGGCCGCACAGATCGGTGAGAACGCCGCCGGGGCCTCGACCCTGCGGGGCAATGGTGGTTGGCGCTATCGCCGGGCGATGATCTCGGAGCAGCTGGGGCGACTGTTTGGTATCCGCTTCGAGATCTACCAGAAGAAATTCTTTATGAAGTTCATCAATAACTTCATCTCGCAGCTGACGCCCTTCATGTTCTATTTGGTCGGCGGTCTATTGGTGCTGCAGGGCTCGGTTTCGCTGGGGGCTTTGGTGGCGGCGCTGGCTGCGTACAAGGACCTGAGCTCGCCATGGAAGGAACTGTTGACGTATTACAACCAGACGCAGGACATGTCGCTGCGTTGGGATGTGGTGATCGAACGGTTTGCTCCACCCGGTATGCCCGATGAAAAGCTGTTCGAAGGCGAGCCCGAATCCCGCCCGCGCCTGAAGGGCGATATTGTGCTGGATCGTGTTTCGGTTCGGGATATGGATGGTAATCAGGTGCTGGATGATCTGAACCTCACCTTTGCGGGTAAGCAAACAATCGGCATTGCTGCCCCCAGCGAAGAAGACAGGCGCGCCGTGGCCGAGTTGCTGACACGGGAAATCCTGCCCAGCTCGGGTCGGGTTGAAGTGGGCGGTGAAAACCTGGCAACCCTGCACCAAAGCGTCGTCGCCGCGCGCATTGGCTATGCCTCATCGCGCCCGGTCTTGTTTCAGGGCACGTTGGGGGACAACGTCATGATGCCGATGCGTCAGAGGCCGCTGACGTCTCAGATCGATGACCCCGACTTTGCAGAGACACAGCGCGCGGGTAACAGCGCCGACCCTTTCCGTTCAGACTGGCTGGATCCATCCTTGGCCGGATTGGACAGTCCCGAGGCGTTGCGGGACTGGTGGCTGCATCTGATCGACGGGCTGGGATCGGGGGCCGCTTTGTTCCAGCGCGGGTCGGATCAGGTATTCGACGCCGCCGAACACCCGGAGCTGGCGCAGAAACTGGTCGAGCTGCGCCCACTTGTGCAACAGGCCGTGCAGGCGGCCGGGTTGGATCAACAGGCGCTGGTCTTTGACTGGTGCACGTATAATTCTGCATTGCCGGTCGCGGAAAATCTGCTGTTCGCGACCCCGAGGGTTCCGGTTACGCAGGACCTGCTGGCCCGCCAGACCGTTTTCCTCGGTCAACTGCGCGATTTGGGGCTGGACAAAACGCTGGTCAGACTGACCCAGGACGTGATCGAGATGCTGCGCCAGATCTTTGGCCTGGATGGAACGGATCATCCGCTGTTCCGCAAACTTGGTCTGGAAGCCAAGACCTATGAGACGGCGCTTGAACTCGTCGAGAAAACCCGTAGCGAGGGCGTGTCGGGGCTGGATGACGAAAAGCTGGCGAACCTTCTGGCGGTACCGTTCGTGATCTCGGCCGAGCAAATTGGGCCCGCCTTTACGGATGAGCTAAAAAACCGCATCCTGGAACTGCGCCATAGTCATTCTGAAAAGCTGTTGGAGCGGTTGCAGGATGTCTTTTTACCACTGCACAAAGACGCTTTCGCTCCCGGTTTGACGGTGATGGAGAATGCCCTGTTCGGCAAGGTCAGCCAGATTGGCGGCGGACGCTCGGACGAGGCGCGCAAGCTGATTGTCGATGTGCTGGATGAAAACGGTGCGCGCCCGCTGGTGGTCGAACTGATCTATGACGTGCCGGTTGCGCTCGGTGGCCAGAACCTGCCCGCCGTCTTTGCCGAGCCGCTGGCCTTTACCCGCGCGACGATCAAGAAACCCGACATTCTGATCCTGGAAAACGCGCTAGCCAGCTATGACATGGCGACTCAGGTCGCCGTCTACAAGAACCTGCGCGAGTTGCTGCCGGATACAACCGTGATCTATCTGAACGACCATTTTGAGAACCCGGACAAGTTCGACATGTATGTCGAAATCCGCCAAGGTCGGGTGGTGACGGATGAAGGGGATGCCACGGTGGAAGAGGATAGTGCTGCCTCGGCCGATCTTGCACGCAAGCTGCGGGCGTTGGAGCAGACACCGCTGTTTTCCGGTCTCGACCGAAGACAGCTCCGCCTACTGGCCTTTGGTGCGCGCTGGTTCGACGCCAAACCGGGTGAGGTCGTGTTCCTGAAGGACGACCAGCCCACTGACGGCGCCTATGTCGTGCTTGAGGGTGAGGCTGGGCTTTACCTGCCGCAGATGGAAGGCCCTGATCAACTGGTCACCAAGGTCGGGCCGGGGGCGCTGGTGGGTGAACTGGGGCTTATTCGCAAGGAACCCCGCGCCCTGAGCATGATTGCCGAGACTGAGCTGTCCTGTCTGCGTATCGGTGAGGAAGAATTTCTGGCCGTGGTCGAAAATGACGCCGCGACCGCCTTCAAACTGTTGCAGGTGATTGCGGGTTATATCTCGAACTAACTGTTCGGCTTGCAGAACAGATCGTAGAGCAGCCTGATGACCTGCTCCGTGTTGCCGTCCTGAAGCGAGTAATAGATTGTCTTGCCGTCCCGGCGGGTTGAGACCAGCCGTTCCTGACGCAGACGGGCCAGCATCTGGCTGACGGCGGCCTGCCGGATTTGCAATAGGTTCTCAAGCTCACCGACAGACTTTTCGCCCTCGCCCAGATGACACAGGATCATCAGCCGCCCCTCATGGGCCAGTGTTTTCAGAAAAGCCGCAGCCCGTGCGGCGTTTTCCTGCATGTCCTCGGGGGGGTCAGGATGAGCGCTTGTGGTGTCATGGGCTTTGATGGTCACGCGCGGCTTGTTTCGATTTTGGGTGCTGGCAATATGCCCCAAATCGGGTTTGCTTGTCACCCCTCGGTCGCTGGTGCACCGCCCTGAAAGGCGTTTCCGTTGACATAATCGCAGGGCTCTTCCTGCATTTGCAAATGCAGACCATTACCGGTGTAGGGATGCGCACGTGCGAGGTCCTCATCCACATCGATCCCAAGACCGGGCGCGGTAGGTGCGGTCACAAAGCCCTCATCCACGCGCAGCGTGCCTTTGATCAATTGATCGTGGAACGGGGTTTCGATGGATTCCAGCAGCAGAAGGTTCGGGATCGATGCAGCGAGATGGATATTGGCGGCCCATTCGATCGGCCCGGCATAAAGGTGCGGGGCCATCTGCGCGTTGAACACCTCGGCCATGGCGGCGACTTTCTTCATCTCCCAAATGCCACCGGCACGACCCAGGGCAGGTTGTAGAATCTCGGCGGCCCCTGCGCGCAGAACGGCTCCGAACTCGGCTTTGGTGGTCATGCGCTCTCCGGTCGCCACGGGGATGCGGACGTTTCTGGCGACACGGGCCATGTCTTCGATCATGTCGGGCGGGGTGGGTTCCTCGAACCACAGAGGAAAATACGGCTCCAGCACCTGCCCCAAACGGATCGCCCCCGCCGTGTTGAACTGGCCATGGGTGCCGAATAGCAGGTCGGCCTTGTCGCCCACGGCTTCGCGGATCGCTTTGCAGAAGGCGACCGACATTGAGATATCGGACATCGCAGGCATGTGCCCACCACGGAGAGTATATGGACCCGCAGGGTCGAACTTGACCGCCGTGAAGCCACGCCGCACCATCTCTGCTGCGCAATCCCCTGCCTGTTCGGGCGAGGTCCAGAAATCGGTCAGGTTATGCTGCGGCAGGGGGTAAAGGTAGGTGTAGGCGCGGATGCGCTCGTTCATCAGCCCGCCCAGCAGGGCGTAGACGGGACGGTCGCGGTCCTTACCCAGAATATCCCAGCAGGCGATCTCAAGCCCCGAAAACGCCCCCATGAGGGTGAGGTCCGGGCGTTGGGTGAAGCCGCTGGAATAGGCGCGACGGAACATCAGTTCGATATTCTCTGGGTTTTCACCGAGCATGTGCCGTTCAAACACGTCGCGGATGACGTGACGCATCGCCTCGGGGCCAACGGACGAGGCATAACACTCTCCCCAACCGGTGATCCCGGTATCGGTCGTGACTTTGACCAATATCCAATAACGCCCGCCCCAGCCCGGCGCGGGCGGGGCGGTAACGATAATGTCGAGGTCCTGCAGTTTCATCCGGTGTCCTCTCTGGTTCGCGTCAGCTTCTATCGAACAGAATTACGTTGCGCTTGGCCGATCCGGTCTTGGTGTCCTTGATCGCCTCGTTGATCTGATCCAGAGACCAGCGGCCCGAAATCAACTCGTCCAGTTTCAGTCGCCCCTGTTCGTACAGGTCGATCATCCACGGGATATCGCGCTGAATGACCACATCGCCCATTTTCGAGCCGACAAGCCCCTGACCCAGCGCTGCCAGAACAACGGGTTCATAGCTGGACACGTCGCCGGAATGAGGCATTCCAATCATGATCGCTTTGCCGCCAGGGCCCAGGTATCGCGGAGCCTGATCATAGGCCGGGATCGCACCAACGGTAATCAGAACCGCATCCGCGCCACGCCCGCCCAACGCCTTGTGGGCGACTTTCCACGGTTGTTCTTGGCTGGCCAGAACACCATGTGTCGCGCCGAACTCCTTAGCGATCTCAAGCTTTTCTTCGGTCATATCGACGGCCACGATCCGCCGTGCCCCGGCGATATGCGCGCCCTGAATCGCATTCAGTCCGACGCCGCCCGCACCGATGACGACCACATCCTGACCGGGGCGGAGCTTGGCGGCGTTCACCGCGGCACCGACGCCGGTGATCACCCCGCAAGACAACAGGCTGGCCACGTCTTTTGGCATTGCGTCGGGGATCTTTACGATCTGCCGATGGCTGATCACCACTTTCTCGGCGAAAGCACCGCAGGCCATTGCCTGATCCAAGGGGCCGCCGTCCGCCGTGCGCAGCGGACCGTTGACCGAGTCATAAGGTGTCTCGCAGATCGTCGGTTGCCCCCCCGCGCAGGACGGGCAGGACCCGCAGGCCCGGATCAGCGTGACGACGACCGCATCACCCACCTGAAACCCACCTACCGCGTCACCGGTTGCGGTGATCACGCCTGCGGCCTCGTGCCCGTAGACGGCCGGCAGATGCCCGCCCCACGCTCCGGTGGCGTAAGTAATGTCCGAATGGCAGATCGCCACCGCATCCAGCGTCACCTCGACCTCTCCGGTACCGGGCGGCGCAATCTGGATGTCTTCGATGACCAAAGGCTCGTTAAACGCCCGGCAGACGGCGGCTTTGATGGTTTGCATTCTTTTCCTCACTCCCTTTGGCCCACGGTGGCGCGGGAAAATCTCCGCTGCAAGACAGAAACCGTCATTCGGATGTCGTTGTTACGCCGCGACAGGGCGCGCACGCAGAAACAGCGCGAATCCGAAGATCATCAGAATCATTGCCAAAAGGAATGGTGCCCCGGGCAGGTACAGCGCCGTATCGGGCTGCGCGAACTGTGCGAATACGCTGGTCATCACAAAGGGCGAGATTACCATCGACAGCGCGTTCAGAGAGGTAAGCACCCCCTGCAGC
Source organism: Ruegeria sp. YTSC199 (assembly GCF_059609725.1). NCBI lineage: Bacteria > Pseudomonadati > Pseudomonadota > Alphaproteobacteria > Rhodobacterales > Roseobacteraceae > Ruegeria > Ruegeria sp. YTSC199. The sequence continues at coordinate 97,566 of NZ_JBXWMF010000013.1, read as the reverse complement.
TCACCCTGCTGCGAGTCCGGCGTTGCACGGGATGTCAGGGCCTGAAGAGCGGGAGTGACAACAGCCCCAAGCGCGGTGACTGGGATCAGCATCAACGCGATGAACCCGTTGGTCAGGAAGGCCAGCAGCAGGAAACTGGCGATCTCGAACCCCATGCCGTAGATTATCGTGACGCGCTCACCCAGATACCGCGTTGCGGGGCGGATCAGGCCGCCCTGAACGGCTGCCATCCCGATCCCGTAGACACCCAGTGACAGTCCGATCATCTGCGGTGACCAGCCGAATCGTTCCGTAGTGAAATAGGCCCAGATCGCGGGATAGACGTAGATCGACACTGAATAGAGGAAGTAAACCCACAGCATCGGGCGGATGCCCGGCAGTGAAGCGATGGACCGCAAGGAGTTCACCGGATTGGCACGGCGCAGGCTGAAGGTCCGACGGGTATTGTCGGTGACGGTTTCTGGCATCACCAGCAAGCCTGTCAAAAAGGTTAGAGCTGAAAGGCCGGCGGCAGCCCAGAAGGGCGCGCGCGTGCCATATTCGCTCAACAGCCCTCCGATCACCGGACCGAGTACGAACCCGATGCCAAATGCAGCACCCAGTAAGCCAAAATTCGCTGCTTTTTCATGGGGTTTGGATACATCAGCCATGAAGGCTGCGGCCGTAGCGTGAGTTGCGGCCGTAATGCCCCCGATGATGCGCCCGACCAATAACAGCCAGATGCTGCCAGCAACCGCCATCACCACGTAGTCCAGCGACATGACGAACAAAGATACCAACAGCACCGCGCGTCGCCCATAAGCGTCGGACAGATTGCCCAGAATGGGCCCGAACAGGAACTGCATTGCAGCGAAAGCGGTGCTGAGGATACCACCCCAGATCGCGGCATCGGCCAGGGTGCCGCCCTGAACCTCGACTATCAGGTCTGGCATGATCGGCAACACCAGACCGATGCCCATGGCGTCGATCATGACCGTACCGAGAACGAAAAGAAAAGGCAGACGCATGGCAACTATTCGCGAGTTTTACCCGGACCCTATCACGCTTGGTTCACCTGTGAAGCGTCTGTTACGTTTGGTTATGCTGCAGGCAGCTTCTGTTCTAGATCGTCCAGAATTTCGGCCAGATGGCGGGGGTGTGAGAAGAACGGAGAATGAGAACTGTCGATCGTCGCGCGCAACTCCTCGGGGGCGATGCGGCCCATCTCTTCCTCATATTCCGTCGGGATTGTGTGGTCGTCCGTGGTGCGAATATAAGCCTTGGGGACGCGTGCGAAATTCTCGGACAACGGCAGCCGGGTTTCTTGCGGAGCAATCGCCTGCGGGCACAGGCGTGCGAATGCAAACGGTACGATCTCTGGCGGGCAATCGTGGTAAAAAAGGTCGTGCACTTTTTCTGGCCTGACCGTGTAGGACAGGCCGTCGGTGGATTTCTCAACAGCATCGACGATCAACTGACGCGGGGCCCGGCGGCGCATTTCAACCATGGAAAGACCATCCTGCGGGACATAGGCGCACAGATAGATCAGCGCACGCATGGCCTTGGGGTCGGCTTCGGCAGCTGCGCTGATCGGATAACCGCCCCAGGAATGACCGACGATCACCGTCTGCGGGGTCGAGGCCAACAGCACCGCATCCCTGCAGCCATCCAGCGTGACATCGGAAATCGGCGTCGGGTCTGAGCCGTGGCTGGGCATGTCAATGGCGCGTGCCGAATGGCCCAGAGTCTCAAGCGCGGGGATCAGATCACGCCAGCACCAGGCGCCGTGACAGGACCCATGGACTAATAGAAAATCCGCCATTGTCACGCTCCTTCAAATATGTCCGATATCTGCTAGGAAGTCCCGCAGCAGGGCCGCGTATTCCGCCGGTTGTTCGACGCAGGGCAGATGGCCGGCCCGGCGCATCAGTTCGAACCTGGAGCCGGGGATCAGTTCGATCGTCTCGCGGACCAGATCCGGCGGTGTAGACCCATCCTCGCTGCCCGCAATCCCCAGTGTGGGCAGGCGCAGGCCGCCGGTGGGGGTGTAGAAATCCGTGCCTGAAATCGCGGCGCAACAGCCCAGATACCCGTCGACCGGCTGCCGCACCATCATGTTTCGCCACAGCAGATGATCGGGCGAGGCGCGGAATTTCTTCGAAAACCATCGCTCCATCGTTGCATCGGCCAGCGCTTCAATACCGCCCTGACGCACCGCATCCATCCGATCCTGCCAGATCGAGGGGATGCCGATCTTGGCGGCGGTGTTCGACAGCACCAATGCGCGGATTTGATCCAATCGCTTCACCGCCAGACCCTGAGCGATCAGCCCGCCGATGGAGAGACCGACAAAAACGCAATCCTGCACGTTCAGATGATCCAACAGCGCCTCGGCATCGCGTATCAGTGCACCCATGGAATAGGGGGCCGGGGGCTGCGACGACAGACCGTGCCCGCGCTTGTCATAGCGGATGATCCGCAGGCCCTTGGGCAGGTGCGGCAGTACAGCGTCCCAAAGGCGCAGATCGGTGCCCAGTGAGTTGGCAAAAACGATCGGCGCACCCTCCGGGTCACCATCGACCCGGTAGTGCAACTGCACTTCGCCAATATCCAAGATTTGCATGACACAATCCCCGCCGTCATACGTTAAGACATCACTGTGACCCAATCATTGATCCATGTCAGGTCAGGAATTCCAGTGCTTTTCCAAATACTTCGGGGGCCACATTGCCCCCTGATGCCACAACGATCACCGCATCGCCGTCGATTTCATCACGGCGAAACAGGGCTGAGGCCAGTGACACCGCACCGCCCGGTTCGAGCACCAGCTTCAGACGCAGGAATGCCTGTGCCATGGCCCGCATCGCTTCTTCTTCGGTGACCGAAAGGCCCGGCCCGCACAGGCGGCTCAGGATTGGAAAGGTGATCTGCCCCGGCTGCGGCGTCAGGATTGCGTCACAGATATTCCCCGAAGCAGCGTTGTTGTTCTGAATTTGACCTGTCGCCAGCGAGCGTTTGACGTCATCAAAGCCCTCGGGCTCACAGGGGCGGGCGCGCAAGCCGGGCGCGTGCCCCTCCAGTGCCAAAGCAATCCCCGAGGTCAACCCGCCGCCTCCGCAGCAGACCAGCACGTCGGCTTGTTCAACACCCATCTCTGCGGCTTGTCGGGCAAGCTCCAGGCCGGTGGTGCCCTGACCTGCAATCACTTGCGGCTCATCATAGGGGCGGATCAGGGTCAGGCCGCGCTCTGCGGCCAGTGCTTCGCCGATTTCTTCGCGGCTCTCGTTGGCGCGGTCGTACAGAACCACCTCAGCCCCCAGCGCGCGGGTGTTGTCGATCTTCAGTTGCGGCGCGTCCGAGGGCATGATGATCACCGACGAAATCCCATGCTGTGCGGCGGCATAGGCCACGCCCTGCGCATGGTTGCCCGAGGAATAGGCGATCACGCCGCGCTGCCGGTCTGTTTCATCCAACGCCGAGATTGCCGACCATGCGCCGCGAAACTTAAAGCTGCCGGTGTGCTGCAGGCACTCGGGTTTCACCAGCACCCGGCGTCCTGCCAATTCGTCCAGAAACGGCGAGGTCAGAAGGGGCGTTTCCCGGACGTGGCTCTTCAGCCGCGCGGCGGCGGCCTCGATCATTTCCAACGTGCTCATGCGGCGTCCAATACCTTGCGAATAAGGTCCAGCGACTGCGGCTCATCCAGAAACGGAACATGCCCGCGATCCGGAACCTCCACAGACATAAGGCCGGGGTGTCGTTTGTGCATTTCGGTCAGCGTTTCTTTGCCGAGCACATCTGAATTCGCGCCTCGAATGACGCCAGTCGGGATGTCGTGCAGCGTCTCGAAGAACATCCACATATCCGGGATGGCTCCGGCAGCGGCCTGATCCAGCAAGGCTTTCCGCAAGGCGGGATCATAGCGCAGGGTCAGGCCGTCCGCAGTCTGCTCATATTGAATCTCGGCTTGCTGTCGCCACCGGTCGAGCGGAACGCCGGGGAACTGCGGCTCCATCACCTGCAGCAGGGTTTGAGCGGCTTCGTCATAGGTTTTCGCCATCGGCTGTCGGCCGACATAATCCATTATCTTGGCCATGCCCGAGGTCTCGATCACGGGGCCCACATCTGTCAGAACAACAGCAGCCAGGCGTTCAGGATGGCTGGCCGCCAGAGCCATCGCGATCAGGCCTCCACGTGACGTGCCCAGTACCGCCGCCCGGTCCAGCCCCAGATGATCCAGCAACTCGATCGCGTCATGGGATTCGCGCAGAACGTTGTAGTTCATGAAATCCGGGTCAAAATCCGATTGCCCTCGCCCCCGATAATCCATCGTGATCATCCGTAGATCGGTGATATGCGGCGCAAGGAACGAGAAATCCCGGCTGTTACGCGTCAGTCCGGCAAGGCACAACACCGGGGCCCCGGACTCGGTATCGGTGTAGTAAAGGCGCCTGTCGTCGGAAGTCGTGAAAAAAGCCATTAAAGTCCAGCCAGTTGAGGGATCGTTGTCAGGTCGGACAGTACATGTGCGGGCGTCCAAGGCAAGCGGTCCATTGGTTCTTTTGCCCGGTTCACCCATGCCGTTACGAAGCCATAGCCGCTGGCCCCGGCAGCATCCCATCCGTTTGAGCTGACAAACAGCACTTCGTCGCGGGCGCAACCAAAGCGTTTCTGTACCAGATCATAGACGCTGGAATGGGGTTTGAAGACACCAACGCTTTCAACCGACAACACATCATCTAACACATTGCCGATCCCAGCCGACTGCACCGCGCCATCCAGCATTGGCAACGATCCGTTGGACAGGATCGCGGTGTTCAGCCCTCCGGTTTTCAGATCTGCCAGCATTTGGGGAACCTCTGGGTAGGCCTGTAATTCCCAGTACAAGTCCAACAGACGCTGACGCAGAGTTGGGTCTCCGTCCAGCGCCGTTGCCTCGAGCGCCCAGTCCAGACCGTCTTGCGTCACATCCCAGAAATCGGCGTGGGCGTCCGTGATCGCGCGCAACCAGGTGTATTGCAGTTGTTTCAGCCGCCAGTGATTGGCCAGCTCGGGCCATTTCTGCTGCAACTTCTCGAACCCGGGTTCGGCGGCGGCCTGGCGTGCGGCGGCGGCGACGTCGAACAGCGTACCATAGGCGTCAAATACGCATGTGGTGATTGGCATCAATACCCCTCCCTCAGTCGCGCGCAGGTTGGCACAAGAGTTGCAAACACAAAAGGGGGGAAGGGTTTACAATGCCGTGTCACACCCTACGCTTGGCTGCTTAAACCTTTAACGGCCGGAGGCCACCTATGACCGAGATCAAACAAGGCGACACGGTTCGCATCCATTACACAGGTACACTGTTGGACGGCAACGTCTTCGACAGTTCCGAAGGGCGCGATCCGCTGGAGTTCGTTGTAGGGTCAGACCAGATTATTCCCGGGCTGGACACGGCAATGCCCGGTCTGACCGTGGGTGAGAAAAAGCGGGTCGAGATCGCTTGCGTGGATGCCTATGGCCCGATCAACCCTGCAGCGCGCCAGCAAATCCCGCGCGAAGGTATCCCGGACGATATCCCGCTGGAGCCCGGCACCCAGCTGCAAATGCAAACGCCCGACGGGCAGGCCGTGCCGGTGACGGTGGTGGATTCTGACGAGGCAACCGTAACGCTGGACGCAAACCATCCGCTGGCCGGTCAGGACCTGATATTCGATATTGAGGTCGTCTCAATCAATTGACGGCAGCGGGTCAGTGCGTTGGATCAGCCTGAAATCAGGCTGGTCCAGGATGTAAATGCTGCGCGTACATCTGCTTGTGTAAAGAACACAAACAGCATCAGCAGCATGGTTAGGGCCAGCAACGCGATACGACCGCGTTGTCCCAGAAACCCCTGTTTGCGCCGGGATGCCCGAGTGGTGTTCGAGAGGATATGTTCTGCTTTGCTCATGCCGCTATCCGTGCCCGCGAAAGATGGTGAAATCTTGGCGCGGGCAGGGAAAGATCGAGTCACATGTGATCGGGCTGCGGCATACCCAGAACGTGGAAGCCTCCGTCGACGCGAATGATCTCGCCCGACGTGCAAGCACCGGCATCAGAAGCCAGGTAAACGGCGGTGCCGCCGACAGCCTCCAGGGTGGCATTCGAACGCATCGGCGCATTCTGATCACAGAACTTGTAGGTCTTGCGCGCGCCACCGATGGCCGCACCCGCCAGCGTTTTCATCGGGCCGGGCGAGACGGCGTTGACGCGGATGCCTTCCGGGCCAAGGTCGTTGGCCAGATAGCGCGTCGCCGATTCCAGTGCGGCCTTTGCCACACCCATGACGTTGTAGTTCGGCACAACCCGGTTCGACCCCTGATAGGTCAACGTCAGCAACGAGCCGCCATTGTCCTTCATCAACGGATAGGCGCGGCGCGCAACCTCGATAAAGGAATAGGCCGAGACATCCATCGAGTGTTTGAAGTTCGCCCGAGAAGTGTTCAGGAACCGGCCGGTCAGTTCGGACTTGTCTGAAAAGGCTATGGCATGGACAACGAAATCAATCGTCGGCCAGCGCGCGCCCAACTCGCTGAACGCGCGGTCCAGCGACTCGTCATCGGTGACATCCGCATCCACCATGAAATCGCTGCCAAGGCTCTGGGCCAACGGCTCCAGCCGTTTGCCGAATGCCTCACCTTGATAGGTGAAAGCCAGTTCCGCGCCGGCCTCGTGCATCGCCTTGGCAATGCCCCAAGCAATCGAGCGGTCGTTGGCCACGCCCATAATCAGGCCGCGTTTGCCCTTGAGAAGTTCCGACATCATGTTCACCCGTTATACTTTGACAGAACCATGGATCCATTTGTGCCGCCAAAGCCGAAGCTGTTGGTCATGACACTGTCCAAGCCTGCGTTTTCAACCACTTGAGTTGCGATTTCACCGGGCAGGATGCCTTCGGCAAGTGTGTCGACATTGATCGACGGAGTAATAAAGTCATTGTCCAGCATTAGCAGGCAGAAGATCGCCTCAAGCGCGCCAGCTGCGCCCTGCGCGTGTCCGGTCATCGACTTGGTCGAAGAAATCGGAGGCACTTTGCCTTCGCCAAAGATGCGACGGACGGCTTCAACCTCGCCCACGTCGCCGACCGGGGTCGAAGTGCCATGGGCGTTGATGTATCCAACTTTGCGGTCTTCGGGCAGAGTCGCCAGCGCCAGACGCATCGCGCGCTCGCCGCCTTCACCCGAGGGGGCCACCATGTCGTGGCCGTCCGAGGTGGCGGCATAGCCGGTGACCTCGGCATAGATTTTGGCGCCGCGCGCCAGAGCGTGGTCCAGATCCTCAAGCACCACGATGCCGCCGCCGCCCGAAATCACGAACCCGTCGCGATCCTGATCGAACGCACGCGACGCTTTATCCGGCGTGTCGTTGTACTTCGAGGACATCGCGCCCATCGCGTCGAACAGGCAGGACAGGGTCCAGTCCAGTTCTTCGCCGCCACCGGCAAACATGATGTCCTGCTTTCCCATCATGATCTGTTCCGCCGCATTGCCGATGCAGTGCAGCGAGGTAGAACAGGCCGAGGTGATCGAATAGTTGATGCCCTTGATCTTGAATGCGGTCGCCAGGTTCGCCGAAATCGTCGAGCACATGCATTTAGGTACGGCAAACGGCCCGATCCGCTTGGTGGCACCGGTTTTCAGCACGGTCTGATGCGCCGTTAACATGGCGCTGGTCGACGGGCCGCCCGAACCGGCAACCAGACCTGTGCGCGGGTTCTGAACCAGATCCTCGGTCAGACCGGAATCGGCAATCGCCTGGCTCATCGCGATATGGGCATAGGCAGCACCGGGGCCCATGAAGCGCAGTGTACGTTTGTCCACATGCTGGGACACGTCAATCTTCAGCGATCCCGCGATTTGGCTGCGAAAGCCATGTTCGACCATCTGTTCATTGGCCTCGATGCCGGACTTGCCGGCCTTCAACGAGGTCAGAACCTCTTCGGCATTGTTCCCGATAGAGGAGACAACCCCCAGACCGGTGACAACTACTCGACGCATGTGCGTGCTCCTTATTTCAGGCCGGTCCGGCTTAGGCTTCGGACAGAACGACTTTCATGTCTTTGACGTCGTAAATCATTTCGCCGTCCGCTTCGACGATACCATCCGCCACACCCATGGTCAGGCGGCGGGTCTGGATCGCCTTTTTGAAATCGATTTTATAGGTCAGCATCTTGCGGTCCGGGCGCACCATGCCGGTCAGCTTTACTTCTCCCACGCCCACGGCCATGCCGCGACCCTGCCAGCCCCGCCAGCCCAGGTTGAAGCCGGTCAGCTGCCACAGCCCGTCCAGCCCCAGACAGCCGGGCATGATCGGGTTGCCGGGAAAGTGGCAATCAAAGAACCAAAGGTCCGGGGTGATATCGAACTCGGCCAGAATGTGACCTTTTCCATGCGCGCCGCCGTCGGCCGAGATATCGGTAATCCGATCCATCATCAGCATCGGCGGGGCAGGCAATTGCGCATTGCCGGGGCCGAATAATTCGCCTCGGGCGCATTTCAGCAGATCGTCCTTGTCAAAGCTGCTCGGGAATTGGGCCATTCTGCCGCCTCTCCTGCCAGGGGTCCGTTTCTTTAATCTGGCCTCACCTAGCACCCGTATGCAAGGTCCTGCAAGAGCGGTCGCCCACATCATGTTGTGTTCAGGACATTCTTTGCGAATGAATTTCATTTGAAATTACCTGACCTGAGCACTTATATATAGATCAGCAACAAACGGGTTTCGGATTCATGACACCTCAAAGCCAGAGCAGAGCCACGAATTGGTTGGTTGACGCGGGATTGCGTCCGACACGTCAGCGCATGGCTTTGGCCGAACTGCTGGTCGGCGATGGCCGTCATCGCCACGTCACGGCGGAAAGCCTGTTTGAATCTGCAAAAATGAACGGCGATGCCGTATCCCTTGCGACGGTCTACAACACCCTGCGCGCGTTTTGCGAGGCCGGTGTTTTGCAGGAAATCACGGTGGACGGGTCGAAAAGCTATTTCGACACAAACACTCACGATCACCCCCATTTCTACTGGGAAGACGAGAGCCGCCTGAGCGATGCACCCTCAGACCAACTGGTAATTCAGCGCCTGCCCGAGGCCCCTGACGGGGTAGAGATCGCCTCGGTCGATGTCGTGATCCGATTGCGAAAAAAGTAAACTCACATCAGAGTTCTTTTAGCACCCGCTCCGCTATCGTAATCGGCGCATCCGTGGGTCCTGTGCCATGTCGGGCCAGCACCACGGATTCGGCTGCGATCGGATCCGAGACCGGCAGGCTCAGCAGCGGCATCCCGTCATAGCTGATGTCAGCGGGTGGATTGGCATAGCTGATCGCGACTCCTTCGCTATGGGCCGCAAGGCTGCGCTGAATCTCCAATGAGGCCGCGCGGTGTGCCACCATTGGGCTTTCTCCGATCTGACGAAACAGCCCCAGCACATGCTGCGCGGACAGCCCTTCTTCGGACAGGATCAGCGGGTGGGCGGCCAGATCCCGCAGGGAAACCTGGCTGTTCGCGCCCAGACTGTGGCCCGGCGCCAGAAGTGCGTACGGAGAGCTGGTGAACAGCGTGTGCCGGGTAAAGGTCGCATCCATGCTCAGCCCATAGGTCAGCGCCAGATCGATCCGGCCGTCGATCAGGCCGGAAATCAACCCCTCGAAACTGTCCACCCTGTAGGACACCGCCACATCGGGCATCTCGGCGCGCAACTGCCGTAGGGCGCGAGCCAGCAGAAATGGGGCCAGATCGACAAAGCAACCAAGCCGCAGCCGCGCCTTGCCCGAGCTGCATTCGACGGCGTTTTCCAGCCGCGCGGCGCTGGCCAGCAATACCTCGGCCTTTTCGATGAAACTGCGCCCCTGCGGGGTCAACGCCATGGCTGCACCGCGTCTGCGGGCGAACAGGGGGTGGCCCAGCTGCTCTTCGACACGGGTCAGGGCGTTGGACAGGGCCGGTTGCGAGACGTTCAAGTGCTGCGCGGCGGCGGACAGGCTGCCATGCCGTCCGATGGCGCAGACATATTCGTATTGGCGCAGTGAGATATATAACATGAAATTAAGTGTACCTTTGAAAGATATGACTTGAACAGAGGGCTATCCCATGTGCAGATCACCCAACCCCACGACATGGAGACAGACATGACGCACCCTCTGGTCACGCAAGAGATGATCGACGCCTATCAGCAGGACGGAGTTGTCCTGATCAAAGGGCTGTTCGCCGATCACGTCGAGGCCTTGCGCGATGGCGTTGCCGCGAACATGGCCGAGCCGGGGCCCTATGCGTCAGACAACAAGAAGCAGGGTGAGACCGGCCTGTTCTTTGACGACTATTGCAACTGGTCACGGATTGATCAGTTCCGGGAGGTGATCGAAAACTCTCCGGCGGCTGAGGTCGCGGCGGACCTGATGCAGTCGCAGACCGTGCAGATGTTCCACGATCATGTTCTGGTCAAGGAACCCGGCACGTCGATGGCGACCCCGTGGCATCAGGACGGGCCGTATTATTTTGTCGAGGGGGATCAGACGATCAGCTTCTGGTCGCCGCTGGACCCGGTGAAACAGGCGACGTTGCGTTGCGTGGCAGGATCGCACCGGTGGGAGAAAGAGGTTCTGCCGACCCGCTGGGTCTCGGAAGAGGGATATTTCCCGGACGACGGTCAGTACATCCCTGTTCCCGACCCGGATGCAGAGGGCATGAGGGTCGTGGAGTTCGAGATGGAGCCGGGTGACGCGGTGGCGTTCAACTACCGCACGCTGCACGGCGCCCGTGGCAACCATTCAGACAGCCGCCGCCGGGCGTTTTCACTGCGTCTGGTTGGCGATGATGCGCGGTATGTGGAACGTCCGGGCCGGACATCTCCGCCGTTTCCGGGGCACGACATGACCCCCGGCCAGCGCCTTCGAGAAGATTGGTTCCCGGTGCTGCTGCAGCGCTAGTCGCGGCCTAGAACCACTGGCCCGGTTCGATCAGGCCAAGGTCGAGCAATTGACCAGAAGTCCACTGAAACGGAACCGAGTTTCTCCAGCAGAATGTTGGAATGTCAAAGGTGGACCCGGCATTGCTTTTCAGCGCCTTGGCTGCCCGGAATGAACATACGGCTGCCGTCATGTTGTGATGCCACGGGCAGGAATAGGTGTTGTATTCCGGCTCGTTGAACGTGTGGTCGGGTCTCAGTTCCAGACCCTTGCGGGATTTGAACAGGGCGATCCGGTCGATGCGTCGGCGTTCATAGGGGATGTGATCCTCGAACCGCCAGCGCAGGCCGCCAGACATGTCCAACTGCCGCTCGACCGGATGTCCTTCGGTGTTATGGCGGGTGTGGGCATAATAACCGGTGCTGTCCAGCATCGCATGATCCGGGGCGACGCCGTTTGGAAAGGTGTCCAGGTCATCGGCATAGAGGTCGATGACATGGCTCAGCATCGCGTCACGGCGTTCCTCGGCGTGAAAGGCTAGCAATTCGCCCACCGTGCGGGTCTCGCAAAACGGAAAGAACAGGTACTCGGCGTTGAAGCAGTAGTACATCCAGATGCCTGGGGCGGCCTTTATGACCCTGTTGAGGGTGTCGAATACGACCGCGCCGGGCACGCAGGTTAGAGTGACGCGGTGAATGCGTTCGGACAACTCGGAGTCGAGATCAAAATCCTGCGGCATGAATGCGATCACGGATTTGAACCCAAGGCGCAGATGGTGCCGGATGGTGCTGTCGACCTCGACCATGTCTTCGGAAAAGATCAATGCGACAGGCCCTTTGGCCAAGGCGGATTTGCCTGAGGTCAGAAAAACATCGAGAGAGTCGTATTGCATTACCTGTCCGGTTCCACTTGGCTGGAATCTACGGTCAAAATCGGGTATCCGCCCCGGCATTGCAAGCGGCGTTCGTAAGGTATAGATGACGTCGATCCCGCGAACGCAAAGGCCATACCCATGTCAGAACCCAAAAAGCTGTACATCAAAACCTATGGTTGCCAGATGAACGTCTATGACAGCGAACGCATGTCCGAGACGTTGGGCGGGCAGGGCTACGTGGAAACGCAAAGCCCCGATGACGCGGATATGATTTTGCTCAACACCTGCCATATCCGGGAAAAGGCTGCCGAAAAGGTGTATTCCGAGCTTGGCCGGTTCAAGGGTTTGAAAGCGGAAAAGCCCGATCTGAAGATCGGCGTGGCGGGATGTGTTGCGCAGGCCGAAGGCGAAGAAATCATGCGCCGTCAGCCTTTGGTCGATCTGGTTGTGGGCCCGCAAAGCTACCACCGCCTGCCCGAGATGGAGGCGAAGACCCGCGCCGGCGCCAAGGCGCTGGACACGGACTTCCCCGAGGAAGACAAGTTCGAGAAACTGAAGAACCGTCCCAAGGCCAAGCGTGGCCCGACGGCGTTTCTGACCGTGCAAGAAGGTTGCGACAAGTTCTGCGCCTTCTGCGTGGTGCCCTATACCCGTGGTGCCGAGGTCAGCCGACCGGCTGATCGCATCATTCGTGAGGCCCATGATCTGGTGGAACGCGGCGTGCGTGAGATCACCCTGCTGGGCCAGAATGTGAACGCCTACCACGGCGCAGGTGCGAACGGAGAAATGACGCTGGCCGGTCTGATTTGGGAGTTGAACAAGGTCGACGGTCTGGAGCGTATCCGCTTTACTACCTCACACCCCAACGACATGGCAGACGACCTGATCGAGGCGCACGGCACCTGCGAAAAGTTGATGCCGTACCTGCATTTGCCGGTCCAGTCGGGCTCGGATAAAGTCCTTAAGCGGATGAACCGCAGCCACACTTCTGAAAGCTATCTGCGCCTGATCGAACGTATCCGTGCTGCGCGCCCTGATATCGTGATGTCCGGTGACTTCATCGTAGGTTTCCCCGAAGAGACCGAAGAGGATTTCCAGGCCACCATGGATTTGGTGCAAGAGGTCAAATACGGCTATGCCTATTCCTTTAAATACTCGACCCGCCCCGGAACGCCCGCGGCCGAGCGGCCCCAGGTCGATCCGCAGGCGGCGGATGACCGTTTGCAACGTCTGCAGGCCCTGATAACGCAGCATCAGCGGGAAATCCAGGATGCGATGGTGGGGCGTAGGGTCAGCGTTCTGTTCGAAAAACCCGGTCGCCTGCCCGGGCAAATGGTCGGAAAATCCGAATACCTGCACTCGGTTCATGTGTCTGATGCAGACGTCGCCGTCGGAGAGCTGAGGGATGTTCAGATCACCGGTTCGGGGGCAAATTCGCTGGCGGGGGCATTGATGTGACCTGATCGACTGGTGCTGTCATAAAGCCATAGTCAGCGCGTGTTTCAAATTTTAACCCTTGATTCACTACCGAGAACTATGTTCCGAAACAGGCCAGATTTTTTCAGTGTCCAGCGCTCTGCGCTCCTGAGAATCCAGTTCTGTGCCCGTCCGACTATCGGGTTGGGACGATGGAGGTTACGAGTGGAAATTCAAACATGTTTCTTTGGACCGAGCCGTCGGGTTGTTTTCTCGTCAGCGCTGGTGCTTTCCCTTCTATCCAGCGCGACTGTTGCGGGCAATCTGGAGCAGGGTGTGACTGACCCTCCGGTCGTCAGCCCGAAACGTTTCGGCAGCGATGTCAGCGCCTTCTACCTAGGACTGAGTGGTGGATATGCAACGGGCGGCACGGACCGGTTCGGCCTGACGACCCCGGGCGGTACGTTCGAAATTGGAGATCTCGACCTGAACGGCAACTACGGTGGTGTCCGAGGTGGCTGGCGTGGCGTTCTGCCGGCCATCGGGGGGCGCGACTATGTCTATGGGTTCGAGCTCGGGTATGATTTTGGCACGCTCGATGACGACACCATGACGGATATTGGCAGCGTTGCGATCACTGGATCGTCCGAGGTCTCGGACATCCTATCGATTCGGTTTCGCAATGGTCTGACCAACAGAAGCGGCACGGTTTTGTATTTTGTAACGGTTGGATACGTGCAGGGTGACGTAAAAACCACCAGCAGCTTGACTTCTGGCGCCACGACGCAACCTTTCGAAGAAAGTGATACTCGGAACGGTTTTTCGGCAAGTATCGGTGCAGAGCACAACCTGAGCGAGAACTGGTCGATTACGGGTGAATACGAATACGTGCAGTTCGACTCGCGCCGAGTCGAATTCAGCAATGGTTTTTCGACGAAATCCACACCGCGCTACCGCGGCCTGAGATTTGGGTTGAACTACACGTTTTGACCAAGCTCTGACCTAAAGGCGATATCGCTTGGGCTACTATTCGGCGGTTTTGCCATCCGTTTCGGAAAATTTGAAACTGTGGCTTGCGCCCACCGAGAGTTGTTGTCTACGCTCGGGGGGAAACGCCAAGACAGGAGAACGGATTGGCCATCGGTGCCCTTACCCCACCGCAAGATGACATGCCCCAACGCGAGGCGTTTGTTGAATTCCCTGACAATCGGTTGTTGATTGATTTGTGCGGCGAGTATGACCGCAACCTGACCGAAATCGAACAAAAGCTGTCAGTCCAGATTGTCCGACGCGGCAACCAGTTGGTTGTTATGGGGGATGAGGATTCGCAGAAGCAGGCGATTGAAGTGCTGCAGGCGCTTTACACCCGTCTTGAAGGCGGTCGCGATGTGGAGGCCGCCGACGTGGACCGCGAGCTTCGGATGGGCGGTTCCGAGACAGGAACCGGCAGCCGCGATGGCGACCAGCTTGAGATGTTCAAGGGCGGTACGGTCGAAATCAAAACCCGCAAGAAACTGGTTGAGCCACGCACGGATGCGCAAAAGGCCTATGTCCAGTCGCTGTTCAACAACGAACTGGCCTTTGGAATTGGGCCAGCGGGCACCGGTAAGACCTATCTGGCCGTGGCCGTTGGGGTTTCGATGTTTATCGGCGGGCATGTGGACCGGATCATTCTCAGCCGTCCCGCCGTCGAGGCTGGCGAAAAATTGGGTTATCTGCCGGGTGACATGAAGGACAAGGTCGATCCTTACATGCAGCCGCTCTATGATGCGCTGAATGATTTCCTGCCCGGCAAGCAGCTGGCCAAGCTGATTGAGGAGAAGCGAATCGAAATCGCGCCGCTGGCTTTTATGCGCGGGCGGACGCTAGCCAATGCGTTTGTTGTACTGGATGAGGCGCAAAACGCCACCACCATGCAGATGAAGATGTTTCTGACCCGACTGGGTGAGGGCAGCCGCATGGTGATCACCGGTGACCGGTCTCAGGTCGACCTGCCGCGTGGGGTTCAGTCTGGGTTGGCCGATGCCGAGCGTTTGCTGAATACGATCCCGAATATCAGCTTCAACTATTTCACCTCGAAGGATGTCGTCAGGCACCCGCTTGTCGCCGCCATTATCGAAGCGTATGAGGCCGACTCGGGCCGTGAGACGGGCTAATCGTCCGCAGCCGCAGGCTAGACGTGGTGACATGAACCTTGAACTGACTATTGAAGACGGGCGCTGGCAGGGGCTGGAACCCTTGGCTGCGCGCGCCATTCAGGCCGTACTGGATCATTGCGGTTTGGATGCTGACCTGTGCGAGATCAGCCTGCTGGCCTGTGACGACACCCGGATCGCCGAACTGAATGCAGAGTTTCGGGAAAAGCCTGCGCCGACCAACGTGCTCAGTTGGCCAGCCGAGGAACTGGCCGCTGACCAACCGGGCCAGCCGCCACTGACGCCCGCCACGGATTTCACCGGCGAAATCGCGCTGGGAGATATTGCGATCTCCTACGACACCTGCGCGCGTGAGGCGGCCGAGGTTGGCAAACCCATGGATGATCACGTCACACATCTGATCATTCACGGAACGTTACACTTGCTGGGTTACGATCACGTCCGCGATGCAGACGCCGATTTGATGGAAGCGGTCGAGGTCGATATACTTGGCAAACTGGGTCTTGATGACCCATATAATGCGTAGACGGGCCTTCAGGGCTGATAATTTGGAACGGG
Organism: Ruegeria sp. YTSC199; assembly: GCF_059609725.1. Classification (NCBI taxonomy): domain Bacteria; kingdom Pseudomonadati; phylum Pseudomonadota; class Alphaproteobacteria; order Rhodobacterales; family Roseobacteraceae; genus Ruegeria; species Ruegeria sp. YTSC199. The sequence goes on along the minus strand of NZ_JBXWMF010000013.1, from coordinate 81,663 downwards.
ATTATGGGCGATACAGACGGCAGTTCTATGGCGGCGCAGAGCGCGCAACCGAAGAACGGCGGTGACAATGTCAAAGAGAAAGCCGGGTTTTTTTCTCGCATAGTGGACGCATTTTCGCCACAGGACGAGGATGAGGTCCACGTAGCAAACGGGCACGAGGCCGACACGGCGCAACCGCGCGGCATGATCAACCTGCGGCGGATGCGGGTCGAAGACGTGGCCATTCCGACTGCCGAAATCATCTCGGTTCCTTCAACCATCACGAAAGACGAACTGGCGCAGGTGTTTCGCGATAGTGGCCTGTCCCGGATACCGGTGTACGAGGGAACGCTGGATACTCCTTTGGGGTTCGTCCACCTAAAGGATTTTGCGCTAACCCACGGCTTTAACGGCAGCGGCGCCGAGTTCGATCTCGTGTCGATGCTGCGGACTTTGCTGTTCGTGCCGCCCTCGATGCCGATTGGCGTGCTGCTGACAAAGATGCAGACAGAACGCCGCCACATGGCGCTGGTGATCGACGAATATGGCGGTGTTGACGGTCTGCTGACCATCGAGGACCTGATCGAGCAGGTGGTTGGTGAGATTGCCGATGAACATGACGCCGATGAAGATCAGCTTTGGGTGCAGGAAAAACCCGGCTGCTACATCGTTCAGGCGCGTGTCCCTCTGGAAGAGTTCGAGGCCGAGATCGGGCGCTCATTGACCAGTCATGAGGACGTGGACGAAGAAGAGATTGATACCTTGGGCGGCCTGGTATTCATGCTGTCGGGCCGTGTGCCTGCACGGGGCGAGGTTGTTCTGCATCCCGAGGGTCCGGAATTCGAGGTGATCGATGCCGACCCGCGCCGAATCAAGCGTTTACGTGTCATGTTGCCGGATCTTGCTGCATGAACCCTGCGCAGGGGTGGCCTTTTGGGCTGAGGTTCGTGTTGTCGGCCCTGCTGGGGGCTTTGGCGGCGTTTGGCCTTGCACCATTTGGGATTTGGGCAGCCACCTTGGTCGCGCTGGTGTTGTTGGCGCCGCTGTTTCTGTCCTCTGAGACGCGGGGGCGGGCCGCTTGGCTGGGCTGGGCCTTTGCCACCGGATACTTCGCGCACGGTCTCAGCTGGATCATCGAGCCGTTTTTCGTAGACGCCAAGCGCCACGCCTGGATGGCACCCTTCGCTTTGATCTTCATGGCAGGCGGACTGGCCCTGTTCTGGGCGCTTGCCTTTTGGGCCGCAAGGAGACCGGGTGAAGGTGCCGTTAGGCAGGCGATTTTCCTTGCCTTGGCAGTGTCTCTGGCGGAATGCGCCCGAGGCTATGTGCTGACCGGGTTCCCTTGGGCCGGTCTGGCGCAGGTTTGGGTCGATACGCCGGTGGTGCAGCTTCTTTCCCTGTTCGGACCATACGGTCTGGGTACTTTGACTCTTTTGGCAACGCTACCCATGGGCGCGGCGCTGGCGCAACGTGGCGGATTTGCGCTGCCACTGGGCCTGTCGATAGGAATCACCTGTCTGGCGCTGGCCTATGCGGCCTCGCGCCCGGCAGTCACCGAGACCGATCACACCGTGCGTTTGATCCAACCCAACGCCCCACAGCATCAGAAATGGGATCCGGACTATGCGCCGTTGTTTTTTGCACGTCAGATCGGGTTCACCGCGGCACAACCCCGGCCGGACCTGATTGTCTGGCCGGAAACGTCTATACCGGCATGGCTGGGTAGTGCACAGCCGTATTTGGCCGCGGTCACGGATGCAGCGCGGGGCGTACCGGTATTTCTGGGTATCCAGCGGGGTGACGGGCCGCGCATCTACAATTCGATGATCTATCTGGACGAGCAGGGACAGCAACAGGGTCTGTATGACAAGCACCACCTTGCGCCGTTCGGAGAATACGTGCCGTTCGGGAACCTGTTGGCACGGTTCGGCATTCACGGGATGGCGACCACCGCTGGCCATGGTTTCAGCTCGGGGCCGGGGGCCGCCTTGATGGATGCGGGAAAGCTGGGCAAGGCGCTGCCGCTGATCTGTTACGAGGCCGTGTTCACGCAAGATGTCCTGTCTGCACCGGGGCGCGCCGATTTTCTGTTGCAAATCACCAATGATGCCTGGTTCGGCACGCGGTCCGGCCCATATCAGCATCTGGCTCAAGCGCAGATGCGCGCGATCGAGCAGGGTCTTCCGATGATGCGCTCGGCCAATACCGGGGTGTCGGCGATGATCGACCCGCTGGGGCATGTTGTGGATTCGCTGGCTTTGGGGCAGGCGGGTTTTGTGGATGCAAAACTGCCGGCGCCGCTGCCCCCCACTGTTTACGCCCGGATCGGCGATATCCCGATCTTTACTCTGCTGGCGGTTTTGTTCGTGCTGCTTTGGTGCAACGTCCAGCGGAAACACGCTTAAATACCGATTGACCCTGTGAAGCAGTAAGCGTATCCCCTCGCTGGCCCGTCACAACGGCTTCCTGGCGTGATGGGGAAATCTCAATGGAGCACTTTCATGTCCCGACAGAACTACACATTTACTTCGGAGTCTGTATCCGAAGGGCACCCGGATAAGGTTTGTGACCGGATTTCCGATGCCGTCCTTGACGCATTTCTAAACGAAGAACCTGAAGCGCGCGTGGCGTGCGAAACCTTTGCCACGACCGACCGAGTGGTGATTGGTGGCGAAGTAGGCCTGTCTGATCAGGAAAAGCTTCACGACTATATGGGCCGCATCGACGAGATCGCGCGCGCCTGTGTCAAGGATATAGGCTACGAGCAGGACAAGTTTCACCACGAAACCGTCGAGGTGACAAACCTGCTGCACGAACAGTCCGCCCATATTGCCCAGGGCGTGGACGCCTCGGATAACAAGGATGAGGGGGCTGGCGATCAGGGCATCATGTTCGGTTACGCTACGACCGAAACTCCAGCGCTGATGCCGGCACCGATCCAGTACTCGCACGCGATTCTGCGTCGTCTGGCCGAAGTGCGTAAGAACGGCACTGAGCCCGCACTGGGCCCGGACGCGAAATCGCAGCTGTCGGTTGTGTACCGCGATGGCAAGCCGGTCGGCGTCAGTTCAATCGTGCTGTCGACCCAGCACCTGGATGAGGCGCTGAGCTCGGACGACATCCGCGCCATCGTCGAACCCTATATCACCGAATCCCTGCCCGCAGGCTGGCTGACCGCAGAAACCGAATGGCACGTGAACCCGACCGGTAAATTCGTGATCGGCGGCCCGGATGGTGACGCGGGTTTGACCGGGCGCAAGATCATCGTCGACACCTACGGCGGTGCCGCGCCTCACGGTGGTGGTGCGTTCTCGGGGAAAGACCCGACCAAGGTGGATCGCTCGGCCGCTTATGCCGCGCGCTATCTGGCCAAGAACGTGGTTGCTGCGGGCATGGCGGAACGCTGCACGATTCAGCTGAGCTATGCGATTGGTGTGTCCAAACCTCTGTCGATCTACGCCGATACGCACGGCACCGGAGAGATTGCGGACGCTCTGATCGAAACGGCCGTCGGGCAGGTGATGGATCTGACCCCGCGCGGTATTCGCGAGCACCTGAAACTGAACAAGCCTATCTACCAGCGCACGGCCGCTTATGGCCACTTCGGGCGTGAACCCGATGCGGATGGCGGATTCAGCTGGGAACGCACTGACTTGGTCGACGCGCTGAAAACAGCAGTCTGATCCAATGCAACACAAAGCGCGCCGATGAAGGCGCGCTTTTCGATTCGGCGCCGGGGTTGCAACGTGACGACCCGCGCAGTATGGGCACCGCCATGAGCACCCAGACACCACAACGCCCCCGCAGAAACTTCTATGGCCGCTTCAAGGGAAAGACCCTGAAGCCCAGCCAAAAGACGTATCTGAACGAAGACCTCGACGCCCTGTCCCCCGGCGCAGTGGACTGGGAGACCAACCCCGAACGCCATCCGCTGGACCTGCAGGCGCTGTTCGGCGGCAAGGGGGTTTGGCTTGAGGTCGGTTTCGGCGGCGGTGAGCATCTGGTACATCAGGCCGCCAGCAACCCCGATATTGGGATCATCGGGGCCGAGCCCTATATCAACGGCGTCGCCATGCTGCTGGGCAAAATTCGTCAGGCCGGCGTGGAAAACCTCGCAGTGCACCCCGGCGATGCACGCGATCTGTTCGACGTGCTACCCGAAGCCAGCGTCTCGCGTGCCTTTTTGCTGTACCCCGACCCCTGGCCCAAAACACGCCACCACCGCCGCCGTTTTGTCACGCCTGAACATCTGGAACCGCTGGCCCGCGTGCTGAAGCCGGGGTCAATCTTCCGCGTGGCAACTGACATCCCTGATTATGTGCGCCAGACACTGGAGGAAGTTCCTCGCGCAGGGTTTGAGTGGCTGGCTGAACGCCCCGCAGACTGGCGCGAACCGTGGGAGGACTGGATTTCCACCCGCTATGAGCAGAAAGCCCTGCGTGAAGGCCGCACACCGCATTACCTTACGTTCCGCAAAACCTGACCGCTACGGCGCGGGATCGCGCAGGCTTGGGAAGGCGCGACCTTTGGCAAACCAAGCCAGCCCGAATGCCCAAAGCGCGATGGTCTCTACAAAAAAAGTCAGGTTATGGGATTTCCATCCCGTCTGGGCGCCTTCACCGGAAAAGGCGACGATACCCAGAGTCAGAACACACAAGAGGATCGTGATGCCGCACAACGAATACAGAGTATTGCGTCGCTTTTTCGTCTGGATCATTTGCCCGTGTCTTAAGTGACGCTCCGGAACCACGCGGCGTAAAACCAAAAGGCAATAAAGGCCAAGATAGACAAACAGGATGCCCGCAGCCCAGGAATGTAAGTGCGGAGCTCCCGAAAACAGAGTGAAGAATGCTTCCGGTTCGGGGTCCGACAGGACGGGCGGCGGCGTTTGATTCACATCGGCAAAAATCCGAGACTTAAAGCTGACGGGTTCTTCGCAGCCAGACCCGCTTGTTGGGAAAATCGCAACAAAACCAGCACCTATTCCGGCGATGAATGATCCAAGGTCCTCAAGCCAGTGGTCTCCGGTATAGGCGATTAGGAAACCGCCGATAAAAACCAAAAACCCGACGAATATAGTCCCAAGGAATTGGGCATAGTAAAAATGGCTGATGCTGTCACGAAAACAGCTGCCACCAAACACTGCGCCGCTGGCAAGAATGATCGGCAGACCAAAGGCTACGAGGCCGACCAGAAAGGCCAGGCGCATCTGCAGAACGCTGTCTGTTTTTAGTGGATCTTTGGGCTGAAAGAACTTGTCCGTTCCGTTGGAAAGCATGGATTGAAGCTGTGACATGGAAAAAACCTCGGACATTGATTTATGAGCAACAAAAATGAACTCGTCCTGAGTTTGACCATTGTAGCCCAGAAATCCCTGATCGCCCAAACCTCGCACCCTTTGGCGGTCGTATTGCGGCTGGACCAAGCGGCCCCAATTCGCTAATCGGCTTGAGCACTGATAGCGAAAACAGGAGCCCCCATGTCCGGACACGGCACGCCAATCCCGATGACCTCGCATCCCTGCGGCCCGCTGACCGGCACGGCAGAGGTGCCCGGCGACAAGTCGATCTCGCACCGATCGCTGATCCTTGGCGCGATGGCGGTGGGTGAAACCAAAATCTCGGGCCTGCTTGAGGGCGAGGATGTTCTGGACACCGCCAAGGCGATGCGCGCCTTTGGGGCCGAGGTGACGGACTACGGTGGTGGTGAATGGACCGTGCATGGTGTCGGCGTCGGTGGTTTTGCCGAGCCGGATCAGGTGATCGACTGCGGCAACTCGGGCACCGGAGTGCGACTTATAATGGGGGCAATGGCGACCTCGCCCATCACCGCGACCTTTACCGGCGATGCGAGCCTCAACAAACGCCCGATGGCGCGGGTCACCGATCCGTTGGCGCTGTTTGGTACGCAGTCGATTGGCCGTGCCGGTGGGCGTCTGCCGATGACGATCGTGGGTGCGGCGGAACCCGTGCCGGTCCGCTACGAAGTCCCAGTACCGTCGGCGCAAGTGAAATCCGCCGTGCTGCTGGCTGGCCTGAACGCGCCCGGTAAGACCGTGGTGGTTGAGAAGGAGGCCACCCGTGACCATTCGGAGCGGATGCTGGCAGGGTTTGGCGCCGAAATCACCGTCGAGGATACCGATGAGGGGCGGGTGATCACTCTGACCGGCCGCCCCGAGCTAAAACCGCAGGTCATCGCCGTGCCGCGCGACCCGTCCAGTGCGGCCTTCCCGGTCTGTGCGGCGCTGATCACGCCCGGTTCGGATGTGTTGGTGCCCGGCATTGGCTTGAACCCGACTCGCGCGGGCCTGTTCACCACTCTGCGCGAGATGGGGGCCGATCTGACCTATGAGAACGAACGCGAAGAGGGCGGTGAACCTGTCGCCGATCTGCGCGCCAAGTACTCGCCCAACATGAAGGGTATCAACGTACCACCGGAACGTGCGGCCTCGATGATCGACGAATACCCGGTTCTGTCCGTTGTGGCCGCAAATGCGACCGGCACCACGATGATGGGCGGTGTGAAAGAACTGCGCGTCAAGGAAAGCGATCGGATCGACGCCATGGCCCGTGGTCTGCGTGCCAACGGCGTGACCGTTGACGAGGGCGAGGAATGGTGGTCGGTCGAAGGGGTGGGCATCGGCAATGTCCCCGGCGGTGGCACTTGCGAGAGCTTTCTGGACCACCGCATCGCCATGTCGTTCATGGTGATGGGCATGGGCGCGAAGACCCCGGTCTCGGTCGATGACGGCGGCCCGATTGCGACCTCGTTCCCGATATTCGAGCCTTTGATGGCATCCCTGGGTGCCACGGTCGAACGAACATGAGCTTTACGGTCGCCATTGATGGTCCTGCGGCGGCGGGCAAGGGCACGATCTCGAAAGGGGTCGCGGCACATTTCGGTTTCGCGCATCTGGATACCGGGTTGCTTTACCGTGCGGTTGGGCGTCGCACTCTGGACGGCACTGATCCTGTCGAGGCCGCGCAGGAGCTTACGGCTGAGGAACTGGAACAGGGTGATCTGCGCACGGTTGAGATTGCACAGGCGGCGTCGAAAGTGGCTGTGATCCCCGAGGTTCGCGCTGCACTGGTGGACTTCCAGCGTGCTTTTGCGCGTCGTGCCGGGGGGAGCGTGCTGGACGGGCGCGATATCGGGACGGTGATCTGCCCCGAGGCCGAGGTAAAGCTGTTCGTCACCGCCAGCGCCGAGGTCCGGGCCGAGCGGCGTTTTCTGGAGCTAAGCGCCAAAGGTTCGGATGTCACTCGCGAACAGGTGCTGGCTGATGTGCGCGAACGCGATGCGCGGGATGCCGAACGCAGCACCGCGCCGATGAAACCTGCCGACGATGCCATTCTGCTGGACACGTCCGACATGAGTATCGACGCGGCGCTGGCTCGGGCAGCGGCGGTCATCGAACAGAAAAAGCCCGCGACACCGTAACGCCGCAGGCTTTCGGGATTACAATTCACCGACGGCGATGCTTTTGATATTCGCCCACTGATTGTCAGCGGTTTTTGCCGTGGCTGTCACGTCCTTGAGGAAGGCCGCGCGGGTTTCGGCGTTCAGGAATAGGTACAGCTTGCCATCCGAGACCAGATATTGATCCGGATCGCCGTCAAACTTCTTGCCCACCGAAACGCCGAACGAACAGAACCCGCCGTGCTGCGGCAGGTAGGCGGTGGGATTGGCCTCGAACGCTGCCAGATTTTCGGCTGAAGTGAAGTAGTAGGACGCGCCATCATAGGTGGCCGAATGGGTGGCGAAACCGTCGACCGGATTGCCATCATTGACCAGTGCGACCAGATCGACACCATGCGCCGCCAGCGGAGCGCCCGCAGCCGAAATTCCGTTCGAGACGTTGATTTCATCCGCCGCAAAGGCTGGGGCAGCGATCAGGGGCAGGGTTGCGATGAGGGTTGTCAGAACCAGAGACTTCATTGGTGTTTCCTTTCCTGTTCAGGTTTGGATCAGCCGGGTGGCCAACCGCTGAAACATAGGTAGAGGGGCGGTTCTGAACGGGCTATCGCAGCAAGCCCGCCAGATCTTGCAGATCGTTCAAACCTGCGGTGGGTCGGGATAAGCCCTTCACCAAGCTTTGTTTGGTCAGCCCGCCAGCCGACCCCTATGGTTGGGGCATAGCCTGCAGGAGAGATGCGATGATCCGACTAGCCCTAACTCTGATTTTTCTGGCCGGGAGCCTGGCTGCTCAGGAAGCCGAGCCACCGATGGACTACGAACGCCTGGGCAAGATCATCTTCGCGCTCGACCCCGAGGCACAGCCGCGCGGGCCGGGGTTCCAACTGACCGTATCGGACGTTCCGGTTCTGATCATCACCGACAGCAATGCCGACCGGATGCGCGCGATGATCCCGATCCGCAGCGCCGAGGGCCTGACCACCGAGGACATGCACCGCATGATGCAGGCCAATTTCGACAGCGCCCTCGACGCGCGCTATGCGATTGCCAACGGGATGCTGTGGGCGGCATTCATTCATCCGCTGTCACCACTTGAAAAGGACCAGCTGATCTCGGGGCTGGCGCAGACGGTCAACATCGCCAAGACCTATGGCTCGCTTTATTCCGGCGGCGCGCAGCAGTTCGGCGGAGGGGACAGCGGCAACCTTCAGCGGGACCTGATCGAGGAATTGCTTAAGAAAGGTGAAGAAATCTAAGCTGAAACAGAAGCAGGTGTTCGATCGCCCAGCAAATACCGCAGAACGTCCAAGTAGTCGAAGGCCAGCGAAATGGCGATGGTCAAGACTACCACACGGATTATCCATTTGGGAGTGACGGGGATGTCTTCGCGCGTCTGTTGTTTCCAGAGGTAATAGGCAAGCGGTGTCCAGAACACGGCGTGGCCGAGCCCCATCAAACGGACATAACCAAGCTGGTTGAAGATCAGCAGTACGCCGACCGCCGCCAGCACACTGCACAGGACCGTGATAATCGCTGTCAGGCGTGTCTGCCGCCAAATCAATAGTGAGATCGGCAACAGGAAGGCGCCAAAGCTCAGAATGTTCATCCATATCTGAACCCACTGGGGTTGATGTGCAACTATGAGGTTGAACTCTTCCATGATCTGACAAATCCGGTCTGTGTTTCTGCCAGACCATTGGTGCCGGGGTGATGCAGGGCGCGCAACCGGGCAAGGCTGCTATCAACCGATTGTGAGGCAGGCGATGTTGACCCGGTTCTTCGCGTTAAATGCTTTCGACTTGCGAGACCGGAGCCAACCCGCTATAGAGCACCCGTCTTAACAAGGGCGGCTAACGTCCGGATGACGTATCTGAGCAGGGCCGGGTTACCTCGGCCCTTTGTGTTTGTGTAGTCAGATGCGCCCCGGGTTACGCCTCAAGGCACCATGAAACAAGACCGGCGGAGACAACCGCTCGGCCAGCAAAAACGTACTGTAAAGGAAAACAACGCCACATGGCTAACGCATCCATGGAGGAATTCGAAGCCCTCCTAAATGAAAGCTTCGAAATGGACACGCCCGAAGAGGGTTCTGTTGTCAAAGGCAAGGTTCTGGCGATCGAAGCCGGCCAAGCCATCATCGACGTCGGCTACAAAATGGAAGGCCGCGTTGATCTGAAAGAATTCGCAAATCCCGGCGAAGCCCCTGAAATAGCTGTTGGCGACGAGGTCGAAGTATACCTGCGCGCCGCAGAAAACGCCCGTGGCGAAGCCGTCATCTCGCGCGAGATGGCCCGCCGTGAAGAGGCATGGGACCGTCTGGAAAAAGCATATGCAGACGACCAGCGCGTCGAAGGTGCAATCTTCGGTCGCGTCAAAGGTGGCTTCACCGTCGATCTGGGTGGCGCAGTTGCGTTCCTGCCCGGCTCGCAGGTTGATGTGCGCCCCGTGCGTGACGCTGGCCCGCTGATGGGTCTGAAGCAGCCGTTCCAGATTCTGAAAATGGACCGCCGCCGTGGCAACATCGTTGTGTCGCGCCGCGCAATCCTGGAAGAATCGCGTGCCGAACAGCGTGCCGAAGTTATCGGCAACCTGTCCGAAGGTCAGACCGTCGAGGGTGTTGTCAAGAACATCACCGAATATGGTGCATTCGTTGACCTGGGCGGCGTTGACGGCCTGCTGCACGTCACCGACATGGCATGGCGCCGTGTGAACCACCCGTCCGAGATCCTGACGATCGGCGAAACCATCAAGGTTCAGGTCATCAAGATCAACAAAGAGACCCACCGCATCAGCCTGGGCATGAAGCAGCTGCAGGAAGATCCGTGGGATCTGGTTGCTGCCAAGTACCCGCTGGGCTCGGTCCATCAGGGTCGCGTCACCAACATCACCGACTACGGCGCGTTCGTCGAGTTGGAAGCCGGTGTCGAAGGTCTGGTTCACGTGTCCGAGATGTCCTGGACCAAGAAAAACGTCCATCCCGGCAAGATCGTTTCGACCAGCCAGGAAGTCGACGTCATGGTTCTGGAAATCGACGGCGCCAAGCGTCGCGTGTCTCTGGGCCTGAAACAGACTCAGCGCAATCCGTGGGAAGTGTTTGCAGAAACGCACCCCGAGGGCACGCAGGTCGAAGGCGAAGTCAAGAACATCACCGAATTCGGTCTGTTCATCGGCCTCGAAGGCGACATCGACGGCATGGTTCACCTGTCGGACCTGTCGTGGGACGAGCGTGGCGAGGATGCCATCCAGAACTACCGCAAAGGCGACATGGTTTCGGCCGTTGTCTCGGAAGTTGACGTCGAGAAAGAACGTATCTCGCTGTCGATCAAAGCCCTGGGCGGTGACAAGTTCGCCGAAGCCGTGGGTGGCGTGAAGCGTGGCTCGGTCATCACCGTCGAAGTTACCGCGATCGAAGATGGCGGCATCGAAGTGGAATACGAAGGCATGAAGTCCTTCATCCGCCGCTCTGACCTGTCGCGTGACCGTGCCGAACAGCGCCCCGAGCGTTTCTCGGTCGGTAACAAGGTCGACGTTCGCGTCACAAACGTTGACAGCAAGACCCGCCGTCTTGGCCTGTCGATCAAGGCACGCGAGATTGCGGAAGAGAAAGAGGCCGTGGAACAGTACGGTTCTTCCGACTCGGGCGCATCGCTGGGCGACATCCTGGGTGCAGCGCTGAAGTCCGGCGACTAAGCCAAGGCATCAGCTTTAGCCGAATTTACGGCCCCGCGTAACCGCGCGGGGCCGTTTTTGTTGCGAATCAATATGTTCCAAATTCCGGGCTTATTCCGGGTGTCGTTCGCGCTTTAAGCGCGGAAATCGCGTGAACAAGCGAAAAATCGCGCGGTTTAGCAGCAAAATGAAGGCTTTGCACAAAGAGTTACGTTCCCCCGATCCGACTTTTTTCCTATACTGTTCAGAACAATAGAGATGGTTAACCGGTCGCCTGGGAGGGTAGCGCTCATGATCCGTTCAGAACTGATTCAGAAAATTGCCGACGAGAACCCGCATCTTTATCAACGCGACGTCGAGCGGATCGTGAATACCGTGTTCGAAGAAGTGACGGATGCCATGGCGCGCGGTGACCGTGTGGAACTGCGTGGGTTTGGCGCCTTTTCGGTGAAACAACGCGACGCGCGGGTGGGCCGCAACCCCCGCACCGGCGAGACCGTTCAGGTCGAAGAAAAATGTGTGCCGTTTTTTAAAACTGGCAAGTTGCTTAGGGACCGATTGAACGGTAAAGCCTAAGCCATGATGCGCTACCTTCGATATGCTTTTCTGGCGATCCTCGGGATCGTTCTTATTTCCGTCTCGCTGGCCAATCGCGAAACGGTTGAACTGTCACTGATGCCGGAACCGTTTGCTGAGATTGTGGGCTTTAACTTCAGCACGTCGCTGCCGCTGTTTGTGGTGGTGCTGGGTGGTGTGGTTGCGGGCCTGATCATCGGCTTCTTGTGGGAATGGCTGCGTGAGCACAAGCACCGCCGGGATGCGTCGGTGAAGCAAAACGAAGTGCGCAAGCTTGAGCGTGAGGTCAAAAAGCTCAAGAAAAAGCAGAACGAAGGTCAGGATGAAGTTCTGGCCCTGCTGGACGAGGCCAGCTGAGGCAAACCAATGCCCCAAGACGCAAGTGTCAAAATCTGTGGTCTGACCGCCCCCGATCACGTGCGCGTGGCAGCCGAGGCTGGCGCGCGCTATGTCGGGTTCGTGTTCTTCCCCAAATCGCCGCGGCATCTGGACATTGAGACCGCAGCCGAGTTGGCGCATCTGGTGCCTGCTGGCGTGGCCAAGGTCGCGCTGACCGTGAACGCGTCGGATGAGGATTTGGACCGGATTATAGCCAGCGTTCCGCTGGACATGTTGCAACTGCACGGTAAGGAAAGCCCGATTCGCGTTGCAGAGGTACGCCAGCGATTTGGTCTGCCTGTCATGAAAGCCATCGGCGTGGCCGAAGCCGAGGACCTTGCGGCAATCGACCGGTACTCCGAGGTCGCGGACCAACTTCTGATCGATGCCAAGCCGCCGCGTAACGCCGAGTTGCCGGGCGGCAACGGGCTGGCCTTTGATTGGCGCCTGCTGGCCGGGCGCAAGTACTGGCGGTGTCCGTGGATGCTGGCCGGTGGGCTGACGCCTGATAACGTCGCCGAGGCCATGCTCATGACTGGCGCGCGGCAGGTCGATGTCTCTTCGGGCGTGGAAAGCACGCCCGGCGTGAAGGACGCAACCCTCATCCGTGCCTTTATCGACGCCACCCGGTGATCTGATCGCCCGTTGCCTGCGTATCTCCGATAGGGGAGGGTGCAGCAATGCTGGCATCAATTGGCGGAGTTTCATTGAAACGGTGGTACTACGGGCCGGAGTTCTTCTGGCGTGCACGTCAGGCGTTGCTACAGGCGCGCGGTGATCCGCTGTGCCTGAAAGTGGACGTCTTCCCGTATCAGGGGATCTATTTCTCGCTCAGTGTCTGGCACGATGCCGAGGCGATGCTGACCTTTGCCCACTCCGGTCCGCACCGACGCGTGGTGCAGGCCGCTGTACGATTGGCAGATGTGAGTGAGTTTCACCACTTCCATTGCATTGCAGTGCCCAGTAGAGAGCAGGCGCTGCAAGTCTGGGCGCAGCGCCTTGAAGCGGCGGAATAGTACGTTTTGCCATGGCAAATCCCGCCGCCACCTCCTATGAACAATGGGCACGACGATGGAGACACCCATGGCCAACGATCTTTTCAATTCCTTCATGTCCGGCCCCGACGAACAGGGCCGTTTCGGCATTTTCGGCGGGCGGTTCGTCAGTGAAACGCTGATGCCCCTGATCCTGTCGCTGGAAGAGGAATATGAGAAGGCCAAGGATGATCCCACCTTCTGGGCCGAGATGGACGATCTGTGGGCGAACTATGTGGGTCGCCCCTCGCCGCTGTATTACGCGGAACGCCTGACCGAGCATCTGGGCGGTGCGAAGATTTACCTGAAACGCGATGAGCTGAACCACACAGGCGCGCATAAGATCAACAACGTGCTGGGCCAGATCATTCTGGCACGCCGCATGGGCAAGACCCGGATTATCGCCGAAACCGGGGCAGGGCAGCACGGCGTGGCCACCGCCACCGTCTGCGCCAAATTCGGTCTCAAATGCGTGGTCTATATGGGCGCGCATGACGTGCAGCGTCAGGCCCCGAACGTGTTCCGTATGCGCCTGTTGGGGGCCGAGGTGATTCCGGTGACCTCTGGTCGTGGCACGCTGAAGGACGCGATGAATGACGCGCTGCGTGACTGGGTGACCAATGTGCGTGACACCTTCTATTGCATCGGCACCGTGGCGGGGCCGCACCCCTATCCGGCGATGGTGCGCGATTTCCAGTCAATCATCGGCAAGGAAGCAAAAGAGCAGATGATGAAGGCCGAAGGCCGTCTGCCCGATACGCTCATTGCTGCTATTGGTGGTGGGTCGAACGCAATGGGTCTGTTCTATCCGTTCCTTGATGACAAAGAGGTCAACATCATCGGCGTTGAGGCGGGTGGCAAGGGCGTGAACGAAAAGATGGAGCATTGCGCCTCACTGACCGGTGGTCGTCCGGGCGTATTGCACGGAAACCGCACTTATCTGCTGCAGGATGACGACGGGCAGATTCTGGAAGGGTATTCGATCTCGGCCGGGCTGGATTATCCGGGCATCGGGCCCGAGCATTCGTGGCTGCACGACATCGGCCGCGCCAACTATGTTTCGATTACCGATAAAGAAGCGCTTGAGGCGTTCCAGCTATGCTGCGCGACTGAAGGCATCATCCCGGCGTTGGAACCCTGCCACGCGCTGGCCCATGTGATGAAAATCGCACCCGAACTACCCGAGGATCACCTGATCTGCATGAACATGTGTGGGCGGGGTGACAAGGACGTGCAGACCGTGGCCAAATACCTGAACTTTGACATGTCAGATACCGAAGGCCGCAGCGCCGACTGACCAAGCGGTAAAATTTGAAATTTTCGACAAGAGCGGCGCGCCTGAAACGGGTGCGCCGCTTTGTTTTTGGTTGCGCGCCTTTTCGAATATTGCGCAACCGGGTAATTTTGTTGCGCGTTCGCCACAGGTGCATTTTGGGGACGCAAAAAATATTGAGCGAATCCAGGCCCTTCGCCTAAACCCGCCTTTACCGGTCACGACGGGCCGGACCCTAGCGGGCAGAGGTGATCACTCTCTCGGTGCGGACGGCGCTGCCGAAACCGTATGCCAGGGCCGAAACCGGGGATTGGTACATGCTTTGTAGCTCAGTAGGATAGAGCGGCAGGTTTCCCATCTGTAGGCGAAGGTTCAATTCCTTCCAAAGCTCCAAATGTAGCTCATTCTGGTAAGAGCAATCGACCGCAAATCGATGTGTAACGGGTTCGAATCCCGTCATTTGACAAAGCTGTTAAGTCAGCACCGGCCTTCCACGCCGGCCCGTGAAAGCGGTCCAAATCATATGGGTCCGGGTGTTCCCTAGCAGGGGTGGCACCACGCAACGTCAGGCTTTGGCCGGGCGGGGCAGGGGTCTTCGCTGCTCTGGTCTTGGGCCGGAGGGCAGATGAAGGTGTCGCCGGATCGGTGCCCCGCTTGGTCCAGGTGGACTCGGCGGCGCATCGGTCCCGCGCCCCTCTCTCTGACCCTCCCGCGCAGGGGCATGGCGCGGAGGATGCCCGGATCTCTCCCGCCTTCATCCGAAGGCTTCACACCTGTCACCCGCTCGGGGTGCAACCCGCTGAAAACATGAAAAGGAGTTCGCGTTTGCGACGACGATAGAGCGAGACGAAAAGGAGAAATGATATGACACTGTTCCAAGATCTGATTGACCGGCTGACTGGACACCGGCGGCTGACCCTGACCGAGACCCAGCGGATGCTGGTTCTGCGCAACGGGGTGTTCGATGCCATCCTTGGCCCGGGGAAACACCGGTTGCCACGCAAGGATGTGCTGACCGAGCTGCACGATCTGGAAAAGCTCTTTTTCGTGTCGCCCTATGAGAGGGCGCTGATGCAGAACCGGCCCGAGCTGGCCGCCAAGCATCTGACCGAGTTCCGGGCCGAACCTGACGAAGTTCTGGTTCTGCTGCGGGATGGGGTGCCTGTTCGGGTGCTGAACCCCGAAGCGCGGGTGCTTGTATGGAAGGCCGCAGGGCCGTGGAAGATTGAGCATCACGCGTTGACCGACACCATGGTTGTGCCCAAAGCGACGGCGCAGCGGCTGGTTCGGGCCGGGCTGCGGCTGAACCTGACGCAGGTTGAGGTTGCCGAAGGGCATACCGGGCTGCTGACGGTTGACGGGGTACTGGTGGATCAGCTCAAACCCGGGGCGCATGCCTTCTGGAAAGTGGGCCGGAACGTCGAGGTCAAGCAGTTAGACCTGCGGCAACGGACCCATGAGGTGACAGGGCAGGAGATACTGACCAAGGACCGGGTAACCATCCGGGTCAACCTCAGCGCTGATTACCGGGTCGTTGATCCGGTTACGGCGGTCGGGGCGGTCAAGGACTTCGATCAGGCCCTGCACCGGGCGTTGCAACTGGCGTTCCGGAAAACCTTGGGGGCGATGACACTGGACCGGCTGCTGGCCGAGAAAGTGACTGTGGACACCGAGGCCGCGGATCGGGTGCGGACACAGATGGCCGGGATCGGTATCGAAGTGGGTGAGATCGCGTTGAAAGACGTCATCCTGCCCGGGGAGATGCGGGAGATTCTGACCGCCGTGGTCGCCGCTGAAAAGCAGGCCGAGGCCAACGTCATCCGGCGGCGGGAAGAAACCAACGCCACGCGGTCCCTGCTGAACACCGCAAAGGTGATGGCGGAAAACCCGGTGATGTTGCGGTTGAAAGAGCTGGAAGCTCTGGAAACCATTGCCGGGAAGGTCGAGCGGCTGACGGTCCATAACGGGACCGAAGGTCTGATGTCCGACCTTGTCAAACTGCGGGAGTGATCCCGAATAAGGGCCGGTCCGGGCTATCCCGGGCCGGTCTGTCTATTCCACAGCCGCGTGCTCGGTCAGCAGGCGGAGTGGCACTACGTCCAGCGCGCGCTGGTGTGTGGCCTCTAGATGCACCTTTGGGGCGCAGCCTTCGTCATGGGCCTGCAGAAAGCGCCCGGCGCACAGGCACCAGCGGTCGCCGGGGTTCAGGCCAGGAAAGTTGAATTCGGGTCGTGGAGTGCTCAGATCATTTCCGACATACTTGGAAAAAGCCAGAAACTCGGCCGTCATCACCGCACAAACCGTATGGTTGCCCTGATCCTCGGGGCAGGTGTTGCAGGCCCCGTCGCGAAAGAACCCGGTCAGCGGATCACGGGAACACGGGGCGAGCACGCCGCCCAAAACGTTGATACTGTCCTGTTTTTGCATGGCCCCACCTTACAGGCTTTGGGCGATGCTGCGGAACATTTCTATGTTTTCTTCGTTCACGCCGTCGTTGCGGAATTTTCGATCCGCGCCGGTTGTCACGATCAGCACCCCACGCGGCTGGTCGAAATAAATGTACTGACCATAAACGCCACGAGCGAGGAATTCCCCTTCATGCGCGCCAAGGGGAATCCACCACTGATAGCCGTACCCGATCTCTCCCGCCTCGGTCGGTGCGCTGGGCAGGACGGATTCTGCAATCCAGTCTGCGGGCACCAACTGCTGGCCATCAAGCTCTCCGTTCTGCAGGATCATCTGGCCAAAGCGGGCGAAATCGCGGGTGGTGAAGTTCAGACCACCCAGCACAAAGGCAACCCCGGCGCCGTCGGTCACATAGTAGCCATCATGTTCCAGCCCCAGTGGCTGAATGATCTTTTTGGTCAGCAACTCGGCAACGCTGCGCCCGGTGGCACCTCGGATCACCATGCCGATGACATGGGTGTCGATGGAAACGTATTGCCACGTCTCGCCCGGGGTGGCGAAGGTGTCCTGAAGCGAAGCCGCGAAATCGTCCAACTCTCCTCCCAAGGCCACCACGCGGCCCATTCGGTTGATATCAGAATTGCGGTCGAAATAATCCTCGTTGAAGGTGACGCCGCTGGCCATGTTCAGCACATTCCGGATCGTCGCGCCGTCATAGGCAGTGCCGGCCAGCTTGGGTGCATATTTCACGACAGGGTCGTCCAGCGACTCGATGGCACCTTCGGCCAGCAGGACGCCGAACAGGGCCGAAAGGTAGCTCTTGGCAACCGACCATGAAATCCGCCGATCCTCGGGTGCGGTGCCCAGGTAATATTCTTCGAACCGGATCTGACCGTCCTGCATCACCAGTAGAGAGGTCACGGCGCGATCCTCGATCCATTGGTCGGTGCCGTCGGGCAGGTCAAAGCCGGGGCCGTAGGGCAGCTCCCAGGTTGGGCCATCGCCGCGTGGCAGGTCGACCGTCAGGAAAGCCTCATCCATTTGAGAGAAATTGTGGACGATCTTTTCTTCGGAAAACAAGGAATTCACGGCCATCAGCCGTTGAATCTCTTCGCGCTTCCAGAACCCGACAACAACTGCGGCCAGCACCAACATCAGCAGGACACGCAGTATCCACTTGAACAGAGCTTTCATCTATCGCCTCTCCTATCCCTGTCACATTGGAACCGGCCCGATGCGGTTCCGCAATTGGGACGTTACGGCAAGTCAGCGGCCTTACTTGAACTTGTCCAGCAGCTTTTGCATGGCCGAGCGTTCATCGACATCGGGTTCCGGCGTAGGTGTGGCGGCGGGTTTCGCCGCTTCGGCTGGGGATTTCGACGACCGCGGAGGGGCAGTGCGCAGGGCAACAGCGTTCATGAACTTGCCGCTTTCCCCGTCGGCCAGATATCCAGCACCGTCCGACACGCCGCGCAGCACGTCGTCCAGCCAGTCGGCATCGGCCTTGGCAAAATCGCTCAGGACATAGGGAGAGACCAGCTCTTTCCGCCCCGGATGCCCGATCCCCAACCTTACCCGGTCATAGGCGGGGCTGATATGGTCGTGGATCGAGCGCAGCCCGTTATGCCCGGCATGTCCGCCGCCCGCCTTGACGCGTACCTTGCCAGGGGCAAGGTCCAGCTCATCATGAAAGATAGTCACATCGGTTGAATCCAGCTTGTAGAACCGCATCGCTTCGCCCACGGACTGGCCTGAACGGTTCATGAATGTCTGCGGTTTGACAAGCAGCACTTTTTCGCGGCCCAAACGCCCCTCGGCGATCTCCGCCTGAAATTTTGACTTCCACGGGCCAAAGCCGTGATCTTCAGCGATCCGGTCCACGGCCATAAAGCCGATATTGTGCCGGTTGCGGGCGTATTTCGATCCCGGGTTCCCCAATCCGACAAACAGTTTCATAGTCTCGTCCTTGTGCGATGCACGTGGTTGATGGCACGGAATGCCACTGGTTTTCCAGTCCGGGTTCACCAAAAGAAAACGGGGCCCGATTTGAGCCCCGTTTCCAAATCCGAATCGTCAGGTCCGGACTTATTCTTCTGTTTCTTCCTGGCCGACGACTTCAACTTCGTCTGCGGCCACTTCGGCTTCATCGCCTTCTTCGTCGTCGCTGGTCGACAGGCCGGTCGGTGCCGAGACGTTCGCGATCACGAAATCACGGTCGATGGTCGGCTTGGTACCTGCGGGCAACTCAACCGACGAGATGGTTGCGACGTCGTTGATTTCCATGCCGGTCAGATCAACAATAATCTTCTCGGGAATGTCACCAGCGGTGCACATCAGTTCGACTTCCGGACGAACAACGGTCAGAACGCCGCCCTTCTTGATGCCGGGTGCTTCTTCCTCGTTGATGAACTCAACCGGGATGAACAGCGCGATCTTGGTGGTCCGACGCAGGCGCATCAGGTCCAGGTGGGTCGGCAGGTCCTTGACGACGTCACGCTGAACGTCACGGCAGATGACGCGGACGTCTTCGTGACCTTCAACTTTCAGGTTCCACAGGGTCGACTTGAACCGGCCTGCTTTCAGACGCTTGAACAGGACGTTGAACGGGATCTGGATCGGCAGCGGATCTTTGTCGCCACCAAAAACAATGCCCGGAACCATGCCATCGCGGCGTGCTTGACGAGCGGCGCCCTTGCCTGTCCCCGTCCGTTCCAGAGCTACGAGATCAGGAGTCTCTCCAGCCATGATAAATTCTCCAATGTTAGGGCGGGCATCCTCCAAGGCTGTATGCCCGCGTGAAGCCGCGTCCTTAGCTTGATTCATTGGATTTGGAAAGGGCTTTTTAAGCTTTTTTTAGGGCCACGTCAGCCCTGCCAGCGACCGCCGAAGTCTTCGGGGATCAACAGGTTGTGACGCCCCAGATCGCCAACGTTGCGTTCGCCGCACAACGCCAATGTTGTGTCCAGTTCCTTGTGGATGATCTCCAGCGCAGCTGTCACACCTTTCTGCCCCATCGCGCCAAGCCCATAGACAAAAGCGCGACCGATATAGGTACCTTTGGCCCCCAGAGCCACGGCTTTCAGAACGTCCTGACCGGACCGGATGCCACTGTCCAGATGGACTTCGATATCATTGCCGACTGCATCCATGATTTGTGGCAGCATACGAATGGAGCTGAGCGCGCCGTCCAACTGCCGTCCACCGTGGTTTGACACAACGATGGCGTCAGCCCCAAGTTTAGCAGCCATTTTTGCGTCTTCGGCGTCGAGAATGCCTTTGAGGATGACCTTTCCACCCCATTGCTCCATCAGCTTTTCGACTTTGGTCCAGTCGAGACTGGGATCGAATTGCTCGGCGGTCCATGCGCCCAGAGACGAGGCGTCCGAGATACCCTCGACGTGGCCGACGATATTGCCGAATTCGCGCCGCTTCGCGCCCAGCATTTCGATCCCCCATGACCATTTTGTCATCAGGTTCGCGATGGTTTTGGCCGTCAGTTTCGGCGGTGCGGACAGGCCGTTTTTCAGGTCCTTGTGGCGCTGGCCCAAAATTTGCAGGTCCAGCGTGATCACCAAGGCTGAGCATTTCGCATCCTTGGCGCGTTGAATCAGGCGGCTGACATAGTCCTGATCCTTCATCGTATAGAGCTGAAACCAGAAAGGTTTCGTCGTGTGTTCGGCCACGTCTTCGATTGAGTTGATCGACATGGTGGACAGGGTAAAGGGCACGCCAAACTCTTCGGCAGCTTTGGCGGCCTTCATTTCGCCATCCGCGTGTTGCATGCCCGTCAGCCCGACCGGGGCCAGCGCGACGGGCATCGCGACGTCCTCTCCGATCATCTGCGATGAGGTCGAGCGTCCTGCCATGTCCACTGCAACTCGCTGGCGCAGGCGGATATCCGAAAAATCCGAACTGTTGTCGCGGAAGGTCTGCTCGGTCCAGCTGCCGCTTTCGGCATAGTCGTAGAACATCCGCGGCACGCGGCGCTCATAGATGCGCCGCAGGTCTTCGATGGTGGTGATTACGGGCATGTGGCCGCGCCTTTGGTTGAGTGGTTACATATTTCTACTGAGGCTTCCGTCATGGCGCAATCGGCTGCAGGCAAGAAAAAACCGCAGCAGGCCAGTTGCTTGCTGCGGTTTCTCCAAAGGATTCGACGCCAATCAATCAGGCGGAATGCGCGCCGTCGGCCAACGTTTTCACAAAGTCCAGAACCTCCGCCACGGGTTTGCCTGCCGCGATCTGGCTGACAATGGCTGAACCGACCACGGCCCCATCAGCCACGCTGGCGATGGCCTTGGATTTCTCGGGGGTATTGACGCCAAATCCTACGATCACAGGCAGATCGGTCGCGGATTTGATCCGAGCCACTTCGGGGCCGACATTCGTGGCCTGCGCCTCGGCCGCGCCGGTGATGCCGGTGATCGACACGTAGTACACAAAGCCCGAGGTGTTCTGCAGCACGCGGGGCAGGCGTTTGTCGTCGGTGGTCGGGGTCGCCAGACGGATGAAGTTCAGACCCGCCGCCTGCGCTGGCAGGCAAAGCTCTTCGTCTTCTTCTGGCGGCAGGTCCACCACGATCAGCCCGTCGATGCCAGCGGCTTGCGCATCCGCCAGAAATTTATCAACGCCGCGGCTGTAGATCGGGTTGTAATAGCCCATCAGAACAATGGGTGTCGTGTCGTCGGTTTCGCGGAACGCGCGGGCCAGGTCCAGAGTGCGCTGCAGGGTCATGCCCCCGTCCAGCGCCCGTTGACCGGCGGCCTGAATGGTCGGGCCGTCCGCCATTGGATCGGTAAAGGGCAACCCCAGTTCGATTACGTCGACACCAGCGCCGGGCAGACCTTTCACAACCTCAAGCGAGGTGTCGAAATCGGGGTCACCTGCCATGATATATGCGACAAAGGCCTTTTTCCCCTCGGCCTTAAGGGCGGCGAATTTAGCGTCAATACGGGTCATCTGCAGTCCTTGCATTCAGAGTTGAACCTGATGTGCAGAAACTTTGCCGGGAAATCAATCCCGCCGGGTCAGATTACCTTAGAACTGGTAGTGGTATCGCAGCAGGGCCGAGTTGACACCGGGGTTTTCGTTGTTCGTGCTGGCGTTGGATTTGTGGGTAATCGCAAAGGACACCTTGTTGCCACTGTCCAGAGTGTAGCCAAGGCCCAACAGGCTGCGGATCTGGAACTCTCCGCCAAGATCGTTCAGGTCGTCGCTATGGGAAAAGTACCCCGGCATGAAACTACCTTCGACGAACCAGCGGTCGGCAAAAGTGTAGAAGCCGATCAGCCCGATCCCGATATGGACATTGCTTGCGGTATCTACTGTCAGCGCGCCGCCCCAGGTTGCGGAAAAGCGGGTGGCCTCGTGAAACGGGCGGTGATGATATTCAAGCGCGAAAACGGCTTCGTCATCTGCTTCGCTGTCGGAAAAATCTGAGAACCCGGCGCCAAATACAAGGGATTGAGCTTGCGCTGTCTGGGCGGCCAGCAGTAGCGCAAGAGTTACAGTAATTTTCTTCATGCCTACCATTCACAATTTGTTTGTTCATAACGTTCTATACGACGATCTTAGAGTGCGATTTCGAACCCCGGCAAGCCGCTAGGTGGTGAACATTTTCGTGATGTTGCAGATTGGACTTGGCCGGGTTGCCTGCAGTCCGGCTTGCGCATCGACCCGGACCTGCATAGAAGCACCCCTCGAATGGCATCAGGAGACCGTCATGGGCTTTAAAATGGGAATCGTGGGTTTGCCGAATGTGGGTAAGTCGACCCTCTTCAATGCGCTGACCAAAACCGCAGCCGCTCAGGCGGCAAATTTCCCGTTCTGCACCATTGAGCCCAACGTCGGTGACGTTGCGGTGCCAGATGATCGTCTGGATAAACTGGCGGCGATTGCAAGCTCGAAACAGATCATCCCAACGCGGATGACCTTCGTGGATATCGCGGGTCTGGTGAAGGGGGCCTCGAAAGGTGAAGGTCTGGGCAACCAGTTTCTGGCCAACATTCGTGAAACTGACGCCATCGCCCATGTGCTGCGCTGTTTCGAAGACGGTGATGTGACCCATGTGGATGGCCGTGTTGATCCAGTTACCGATGCCGACACCATTGAGACCGAGCTGATGCTGGCCGATCTGGAAAGCATCGAAAAGCGCCGCGCCAATCTGGTGCGCAAGCTGAAGGGCAACGATAAAGAGGCGCTACAGCAGGATCGCCTGCTGGCCGAAGCGCAAGCGATGCTGGAAAACGGCAAGCCCGCGCGTCTGGTTGAGGTGTCGGGCGAGGACGTCAAAGCGTGGAAGATGCTGCAACTGCTAACCACCAAGCCGGTGCTCTATGTTTGCAACGTCTCCGAGGAAGAGGCCGCCGAGGGCAACGAATACTCTGCCAAGGTTGCCGAGATGGCCGCAGCACAAGGCAACGCGCATGTCATCATCAGTGCCAAGATCGAAGAAGAGATCAGCCTGCTGGAAAACGAAGAAGCGCAGATGTTCCTGGAAGAGATGGGGCTGGAAGAGCCTGGCCTCGACCGTCTGATCCGCGCCGGTTATGACCTGCTCAAGCTCGAAACCTATTTCACGGTTGGCCCGAAAGAGGCCCGCGCTTGGACCATCCGCACCGGCACCGCCGCGCCGCAGGCCGCTGGTGTGATCCACGGTGACTTCGAAAAAGGCTTCATCCGCGCCGAGACCATCGCCTATGACGATTATGTCTCTGCCAATGGCGAGCAGGGTGCAAAAGAGGCGGGCAAGATGCGTGCCGAAGGCAAGGGCTATATCGTCAAGGATGGCGATGTCATGCACTTCCTTTTCAATACCTGATCGTTTGGGGCTTTCCCTGCCGGATGAGCGGGTTATCCTGCCTCATCCGCAGCCCCGAGGCCCCACGTGATCGAAATCCGCGACCTTCAACTGCTCAGCGCTTTGGCGCGGCATCAGCATTTTGCCAAGGCGGCCGAGGAATGTGGAATTTCGCAGCCCGCGTTCTCTATGCGCATCCGTAATCTTGAGGACCGGTTGGGTGTTTCTATTGTTCGTCGTGCCAACCGATTTCAGGGCCTGACCGAAGAGGGGGAGATGATCGTCCAGCGTGCGCGGCGGATCCTCGACGAAACCAGGGCGTTGGAACAACAGGTACTGGCCGCCAAGGGCGAGATCACCGGCACGCTGATTCTGGGCGTGATCCCAACCGTTATTGCGTTCACTGGCCGACTGACCAAACGATTGCGACAGGCGCACCCCCGGATCGTGACGCGGATTGAAACCATGTCCGCCACCGCAATTCAGAATCGGCTGGATGAGGGCAGTCTGGATGCGGGCATCACATATGGTGACAGTATCGGCACCGATCTTCGGCAGGTGCAGCCTTTGTATCAAGAGACCTATGTACTGTTGGTTCCGTCGCACATGACCAGCGAGACCGGCCCGATCCCATGGGCGCAGGTGGCCGAATTCCCGCTCAGCCTGTTGGAGCCGCAAATGCAGAACCGACGCATTCTGGACCGGATTTTCGCCGAACAGGGGTTGCACCCGCAGGTTGTTGCGGAAACCAGCGGGTTCACCGCCTCGCTGGTCATGGCGCGCGAGGGGTTGGCGGCCACCGTCATCCCGCGCGTGTTGGTCAGCGCGCTGGGTGATTTGAAGGGCACGAAGGTGTTGCCACTGATCGATCCCGTGGTCAGCAAGCCGATTTGTCTGGCAACTTTGTCTCGCGATCCGGAGCTGCCCACGGTCGAGGCTTTACGGGCGGTGGTGACGTCTTTGCGGTGATAAGTTGTCGTTATCGTGCGATTGCGATAAGCGATTTGACGATATGCTAATCTGATGAGACACGGAGCCTCAATCGGAGGGCATCATGGCACCATTAGACACCAAGCCATCAGGCGCGCCCAAGGGCGTCTGGAAGTCAGGTAAAGGCAAAGGGCGACACACGCCCAAAGGCCGTCAGTTCACGGATGAGGCGCAGGCAGAAATTCACCTCCTGCTGGGTGACCGCCCGCGCCGTCGCGACCTGCTGATCGAATTCCTGCATTTGATTCAGGATAAACATGGCCATATTAGCGCCGACCACATCGCAGCGCTGGCGGTCGAG
Source organism: Ruegeria sp. YTSC199 (assembly GCF_059609725.1). Lineage (NCBI taxonomy): Bacteria > Pseudomonadati > Pseudomonadota > Alphaproteobacteria > Rhodobacterales > Roseobacteraceae > Ruegeria > Ruegeria sp. YTSC199. The sequence goes on along the minus strand of NZ_JBXWMF010000013.1, from coordinate 56,842 downwards.
ATGCGGATCGGTCAGGCCGAGATTTATGAAACGGCGACCTTCTATGCACATTTCGACGTGGTGAAAGAAGGCGAAACGCCTCCGCCTGCGCTGACGATCCGTGTTTGTGATTCCCTGTCCTGCGAAATGGCCGGTGCCCAGCAGCTGCAAAAAGCGTTGGAGGACGGGTTGGATGCATCCCAGGTTCGTGTCCTGCGCGCGCCTTGTATGGGTCGCTGCGACACGGCCCCGGTGCTGGAGATCGGCCACAACCATATCGACCATGCGACCCCTGAAAAGGTGCAGGCTGCGATTGCTGCCGGTGACACGCATGCCCATCTGCCCGATTACGAATCCTTTGCTGCCTACTCGGCCAACGGCGGTTACGCTAAGCTGAAACAGATGCGCGACAGCGGCGATTGGGAAAAGGTGCAGGAAAACGTCCTGTCCTCGGGCCTGCGCGGTCTGGGCGGAGCGGGCTTCCCGTCGGGCAAGAAATGGGGCTTTGTTCGCATGAACGAAGGCCCGCGCTATCTGGCCGTGAACGGCGATGAGGGCGAACCCGGCACGTTCAAGGACCGTTACTATCTGGAGCGTACACCGCATGTTTTCCTTGAAGGCATGCTGATCGCCGCATGGGCGGTCGAGGCTGAGACCTGCTTTATCTACATGCGTGACGAATACCCGGCCGTGCTGGAAATCCTTCGCCGCGAGATCGCTGCGCTGGAAGAGGCCGGAATTGTTGAACCGGGTTATATCGACCTGCGCCGCGGTGCTGGCGCCTATATCTGCGGCGAGGAATCCGCGATGATCGAGTCGATCGAAGGTAAAAAGGGCCTGCCGCGTCACCGTCCTCCGTTCGTGGCGCAGGTTGGGGTCTTTAACCGTCCGACCTTGGTGCACAACGTCGAGACGCTCTATTGGGTTTCGAAAATTTGCCGCGAGGGACCTGAGTGCCTCAACAGCACCGAAAAGAACGGCCGCAAAGGCCTGCGCAGCTATTCGGTCTCAGGCCGGGTGGCGAAGCCGGGGGTTTACCTTCTGCCCGCTGGCTCGACCATTCTCGACGTGATCGAAGCCGCCGGCGGAATGGCCGAAGGCCAGACCTTCAAGGCGTATCAACCGGGTGGACCATCCTCGGGTCTGCTGCCTGCGTCGATGGATGACATCCCGCTGGATTTCGACACATTGCAGCCACATGGCACCTTCATTGGCTCCGCGGCGGTTGTGGTTCTGTCCGATCAGGACACTGCCCGCGATGCGGCGCTGAATATGCTGCGGTTCTTCGAGGATGAAAGCTGTGGCCAGTGTACGCCTTGCCGAGCTGGCTGCGAAAAGGCGGTGAAGTTGATGCAGGCGGACAAGTGGGATCAGGACCTTCTGGAAGATCTGTGTCAGGTCATGGGCGATGCTTCGATCTGCGGTCTGGGGCAGGCGGCCCCGAACCCGATCCGCCTGGTCATGAAACATTTCGCTGACGAAATCTGAGGGAGACAGAGCCATGCTTGATGCAAGCCCAAACAAGACCGTCACCTTCAACCTGAACGGCGAAGATGTCACCGTGCCCGAAGGCTGGACCATCTGGGAAGCCGCCAAGGGGCAGGGGTTCACCATTCCACACCTGTGCCACAAGCCGCAGCCGGGCTACAAACCCGACGGTAACTGCCGCGCCTGTATGGTTGAGGTGGAAGGCGAACGCACTCTGGTCGCCTCATGCATCCGCCCGGCGGCGGACGGCATGGTGGTCAAGACCGACAGCGACCGTGCCGAGAAATCACGCGCGATGGTGATGGAACTGCTGGTCGCCGATCAACCCGAGCAGCCGCATGACGTATCCAGCCACTTCTGGGACATGGCCAAACTGAATGATGTCAGCGACAGCCGTTTCCCGGCGAAAGAGGCCGAGAAAATCCCTCTGTTGGATGACAGCCACGTCGCGATGCGCGTCAATCTGGATGCCTGCATCAACTGCAACCTGTGTGTCCGCGCCTGCCGCGATGTGCAGGTGAACGATGTGATTGGCATGGCCGGTCGTGGTCATACCGCGCAGGTGGTGTTCGATCAGAACGATCCGATGGGGGCGTCCACGTGTGTGGCCTGTGGCGAATGCGTTCAGGCCTGCCCTACCGGCGCGCTGATGCCTGCCACTGTTCTGGACGACAAGCAGCAGGGCGACAGCAAGGACTACGACTCTGAGACCGAAAGCGTCTGTCCGTTCTGCGGTGTGGGCTGCAAGGTTTCGCTGAAGGTCAAGGACGGCAAGGTGAAATATGTCGAGGGCATCAACGGCCCTGCCAACGAAGGCCGTCTGTGTGTCAAAGGCCGATTTGGCTTTGACTACATCCATCACCCGCATCGTCTGACCAAGCCGTTGATCCGTCGTGAGGATGCGCCAGAAAAGGGCCTGAACGTTGATCCGGGTAACCTGTCGACCCATTTCCGCGAGGCGACATGGGAAGAAGCAATGGATCTGGCGGCCACCAAGCTGAAAGCCCTGCGCGACCAAGACCCGCGCAGCGTAGCAGGCTTCGGTTCGGCCAAATGCACCAACGAAGAAGCGTATCTGTTCCAGAAATTCATCCGTCAGGGGTTCAAGCACAACAACGTCGACCACTGCACCCGTTTGTGCCACGCGTCGTCCGTGGCGGCACTGATCGAGAACGTCGGTTCCGGCGCTGTGACCGCGACCTTCAATGAGGTCGAGAACTCGGATGTGGTTATCATTATCGGGGCCAACCCGATCGAGAACCACCCTGTCGCGGCGACTTACTTTAAGCAGTTCACCAAACGAGGTGGCAAGTTGATCGTGATGGATCCGCGTGGCGTCGGTATGCGCAAGTTTGCGGATGAAATGCTGCAATTCCGCCCGGGGGCCGATGTCTCGATGCTCAACGCGATCATGAACGTGATCGTCGAGGAACAGCTGTACGACAGCCAATACATCCACCGCTGGACCGAGAACTGGGAGGCAGAGAAAGAGCACCTGCGTCAGTTCACGCCCGAGGCGATGGCGCCGATCTGTGGCATCGAGCCGGATCAACTGCGCCGTGTGGCCCGCACCTTTGCGCAGGCCAAGGCCGGTTTGATCTTCTGGGGTATGGGCGTCAGCCAGCACATCCACGGCACTGACAACTCACGCTGCCTGATCAGCCTTGCCCTGATGACCGGCAACGTTGGTAAACCCGGCGCGGGTCTGCACCCGCTGCGCGGTCAGAACAACGTGCAAGGCGCATCCGATGCGGGTCTGATCCCGATGTTCCTGCCGGACTACCAGACCGTGACTGACGATGGAATTCGCGCCAAGTTCAACGACGTCTGGAACTCGGACGATTTCTCGAACGAGAAGGGTCTGACCGTTACCGAGATCATCGATCAGGCCTATGCGGGCAACATCAAGGGCATGTACATCATGGGTGAAAACCCGGCCATGTCCGACCCGGATGTCGGTCACGCGCGTGAAGCATTGGCCAAGCTGGAGCTGATGATCGTGCAGGATATTTTCCTGACCGAGACGGCGAACTATGCAGACATCATACTGCCTGCCTCGGCGCTGTATGAAAAGAACGGCACCGTGTCGAACACCAATCGTCAGGTGCAGCGCGTGCGCCCGGCCGTGACTCCTCCGGGCGAGGCGCGCGAGGATTGGAAGATCACAGTCGAGTTGGCGCAGCGGATCGGGTTGAACTGGGATTACACCGATGTGTCCCAGGTCTTTGACGAGATGAAGTTGACGATGAACTCGCTCAACAACATCACGTGGGAGCGTCTGGAAACCGAGACCATCACCTATCCGTCGCTGTCCGAGACAGACCCGGGTCAGGCGATCGTATTCGGCGATGGTTTCCCGCGTGCGGATGGTCGGGCCCGGTTTACCCCGGCCAGCGTCATCCCGCCGGATGAAGCGCCGGATGAGGAATACCCGATGATCGCCACCACCGGCCGTCAGCTGGAACATTGGCACACCGGGTCGATGACCCGCCGGTCCAACGTTCTGGATGCGGTGGAACCCGAGGCGAACTGTTCGCTGAACCCCCGTACGCTCAAGCTGATGGGGATCGAACCGGGTGATATGGTCCGTCTGACCACCCGTCGTGGTTCGATCGAGATCATGGCGCGGGCCGACCGGGCAATCGCCGAAGACATGGTGTTCATTCCGTTTGCCTATGTCGAGGCGGCGGCAAACATCCTGACCAACTCTGCCATCGACCCCTATGGCAAAATCCCCGAGTTCAAGTTCTCGGCCATTCGCGTCGAAAAGATTGAAGACGCCATCGCAGCGGAGTGAGACAACCACTTACAAGTCAAAAGAAGGCGGCCTAAAGGGTCGCCTTTTTCTTTCCTTGACAGCGTGTTGCCTGCAGCCAAACCTGTCATCACCTTGGTGATGGAGATGCATATGGCCCGCCGTTTTGTCGATCTGTCTGTGCCGTTGGAAACCGGGATCGTATCCGACCCGCCGATCATGCTGCCCGGGATCGAGTATCTGACTCACGATCAGACCGCCGAGCAGGTCATGGCGTTTTTTCCGGGGCTGCAGAAAGACGATCTGCCCGGCGGTGAGGGTTGGGCCATTGAACGGCTGCAAATCGCCACACATAACGGTACCCATCTGGACGCGCCGTATCACCATCACTCGACCATGAACTACGGTGAAAGGGCGATCACGATCGACGAAGTTCCGCTGGAATGGTGCATGAACCCCGGCGTGAAGCTGGATTTCCGCCATTTCGATGACGGCTATGTGGCCACGGCAGCAGATGTCGAGGCCGAACTGAAACGCATCGGACACCATCTTCAGCCGTTGGATATCGTGGTCGTGAATACTTCGGCGGGCACGCAGTACGGGCAAGCTAACTATCTGATGAAAGGCTGCGGTATGGGGCGTGAGGCGACCTTGTACCTGACCGAACGCGGCGTGCGCGTAACCGGCACGGATGCCTGGAGCTGGGACGCACCCTTTCCCCTGACTGCACAGGAATACGCCGAAACCAAGGACGCCTCGATTATCTGGGAGGGACATCGGGCCTCGATGGAGATCGGCTATTGCCATATTGAAAAGCTGACCAACCTCGAAGACTTGCCGCCCACTGGCTTCGAAATCTCGTGCTTTCCGTTCAAGATAAAAGGCGCCTCAGCAGGCTTTGTGCGGGCTGTTGCGATCTTTGAGGAGGTTGGTGATGAATAAACCTCTCAGCGGACATGACGGACCGTATGATGCACCGGTCGAAACCCGCGGGTTCTCGGTTTTGCCTGAATGGGTCGATTACAACGGTCACATGAACGTGGGTTACTATGGCGTGGCCTTCGACATGGCGCTGGAAAAGCTGATGGTCGATCACCTCGGGTTGGGTGAGGTGCAGGTCAAGGCGCTGGGGCAGGGGCCGTATGTCCTGCAATCCCACATGAATTTCCTGCGCGAGGTTCAGCCGGACGAGCCGTTCTATTTTCGCTTTCGTATGCTGGATTCAGACCGGAAACGTGGCCATTATTACGCGCAGATGCTGTCGGAAAAAGATAATGCTGTTTGCGCCACGCAGGAAGCTCTGTTCATGAATGTCAGCCACGCCAGTGGGCGGTCAGAACCTTACCCGGATTGGGCAGCGGCCCGGCTGGCCCGCATGGTACGCGATCACTCCGGGCTCGAGGCCGCGCCGCAGGTCGGGCAGGCGATTGGCATCCGGCGGAAACAGCGCCCTCAATAGTCCCGTTCGAAAAACAACCCCAGACCGGTTTCCCCGCGTCCGTCAACAGTGCCGCGTACGGTGAAATTGTCCGTGACGTCGAGGTTCAGGTTCACCTCGGTGTCGCCCTCGGTGTTGACGGTGAAATCGGTGTAGAGGTTGTCGCTCAGATAGGCTCCAGCCCCCAGACGACCGGCGCCGCCCTCGGTTGCCCCGATATCCACCGTGTCCACGCCAGTCGAGTCTCGTAGCCCCTTGGTCGCGTCACCCCCCGCACCGCTGAGTTGCGCCAGAGACGCCGCCATCTGGGCAATGATAAAGGGTGACAGTTCCGAGAAGCGGTTGCCGAACAACAGCATGGCCAGTGCTTCTTCCGCCGGGCGTTCGGGGTCGGAATAGACGTCAACCTTGGGCGCATCCAGCGGGCCGGCGATTTCGATCGTGGCGGTGCCCTCAGAGGTGCTGGTTGATGAGGCGAACTCGATATACGGTGTCAGGTCCCCCTGCAGGGTTACGATGCCTTTGGTCAGGGCCAGTCTGCGGCCCAGAATGTCGAAATTACCCCGGATCAGTTCGATCTGGCCGGAGGGTACAACCGACGCTGTCGTGCCACCAATGAACAGGTTTCCACCCAGTTCAGCATTCACGCCGCGGCCGCGCACGAAAACTGCCTTGGGTGCCCGCAGGCTGACGTCCAGCGCAATGCGGGAATCGCTTTTGGTTGCACCTTCCTCGACGATCAGCCTTGCCCGTTCGCGGGTGATATAGCCAGCCCGGCTTTCGTTGATGTGTTCGATCTCGGGGATCGGCGCAGCGCCCACGGCCCCTGCCGCGGCGGCGAGGTTGATGTTAGTCTCTTCAAACGTGATCTGCCCGGAAATGGCGCTGTTACCCGCCAGGGCACCGGTCATGGCAATCTCGCCGTTCAGTGTGGTTTCATAGAGCAGCTTGTCGGTCAGCACGAGTTGGTTGAGTTTGGTGACGATGTTGGCATTAAACGGCGGCGTCAGGTCCAGCGGACCCGAGATGGTAAAGTTGCCCCCGGCCCGCATTCCGCCGTTAAACGAAATCGTAGCCCGGCTTTGCGCCAATTCGACTGAGCCGCTAATGCCGGTGACCGTCTGCCCGATATCGGGAATCGCCAGCGACGTCCCCGAGGTGGTGATGGATCCACTGAGTGCGTCCAGCGAGGGTTTGCCTTTTAGGCGCAGATTGTGCCGTGCCGTTCCGTCGATTTTGTTGGGTGAGATAAACAGGTTGGCGACGCCAAGATTAATGCCGCCCTGTGCCTGCAAGTCAGCCTCTCCAGAGGTCTCATCAAAGGTGCCTTTGACTGTGCTGCTGATCTCGGCGGGGCCATTGGCCGAGCCATCGATGGTCCAGACGCCGTTCTTGCGTTTGGCATTGCCGGTTGCAGCGACAGTGCCGGGGAATTCAGGCGCGAAACGTTCGATCTTGTTCAGCTTGGCGTCGAAGTCCAAATCTGCAGTACCATTCGTGTCCACAGTTCCGGTCAGTGCTGCGTAAGAACTGTCCGGCCCGCTCAGCCGCGTGGTGCCCTCAATACCCGATCTTGTTGGGGCGACATTTCCGTCCAAGGTCAGCGGTCCGGACATCGTGGTGAGGATGCGGGACAGATCGTCAAGCTGAGCACTGAAGTCCAGCCCTCCGGCGTCACGGTCCAGCTTGCCTGATGCGCTGGCGGACAAGGCTGTGCCCTGCAGACGGAAAGTGCGGATATCCACCCCTTCCTCACCCTTTTCGGCATCGAGGGTCAGGGTCGTGCGGCCCTGAACCAGTTTGTCGACTATCTCGATGCCGGTCTGAATGTCGTCTGCATTCACGTCGCCCTGAACGTCGAAAACCTTGTTGGCGAGGGCCGCGCTGCCCTGAAGATTTGCCGAGATTGACCCGGCCAGGTCGCGTTTGGCCAGCCCCGAGAACAGCGACAGATCTGACGCATTCACCCGCGCCTTGCCATCCAACGCCAGATTTCCGGTGGGGTCATCGACGGTTGCAGCGACCTGCGCCGTCAGGGCGTTGCCGTTGACCGTGGCCTGTCGGATTTCGATCTGATCTGCCGTGCGCGCGCCATCCCAAGTGATTGTGGTTTTGCCGGACAGCAGAGGATCAATATCGGACATCCCGGTCTTGATGTCCCGACCGGTCACGCTGGCGGTGCCGTCGAATTCCAGCGTCTGCACCGTGCCAATTCCGTCCAGTTTCGCCTGCAGGGCACCGCCCAGTTCGCGTTTTGCCAACCCGGAGAAGACGGACAGATCCGACGCATTCACGCTGGCTTGTCCGTCGATGGTCAGATTGCCGTCGGGCGTCGTGACCTCGCCGCTGGCCTGTGCTTGCGCGGCTTCGCTGTCTAGGTCGAACTCGCGGATGGTGATGCCGTCGCTGCCACGGCTACCATCCAGTGTGATCGTGGTCTCGCCTTTGATGATCGGGTCGATATCGTCGCGCCCGGTGACCAGGTCGCGACCCTCGACCACCACTTTACCGTCAAAGCTACGTTCCAGCGGAGAGCCTTTGCCCGTAACCCGGACCGAAGCAGTTCCACCCAGATCAAGCCGCGCGAGATCCGAAAAACGCGAAAGGTCAGATGCGTCGAGCTTGGCTGACCCATCTACCGTCAACCCGCTGGTCAGCCCGTCGATCAGCGCATCCAGCGCCAAGGTGTAATCGGTTCCCACCAACTCGAAACCCGACAGTTTCAGAGACTGATCGCTGCCGTAGTCGAACTGGCCGTCCAGCGTGATGCGCTCGCCCAAAGCGGTATTCAACGCCTGATCGTTCAGGTCAATTCCGTCAACGATGGCCTGCAGATCACCGAAGACGGTGAACGCATCGCCCTGTTCCAACGTGCCCTGCGCGGTGATCTGGGCGTTGTCAAGTTTCGCCTGCGGCGATTGAAACGCGTCTGCCGTCAGGCTCAGATCCCACAGGTTGCCGTTCTTCTGATCGAACAGGGCAGAAATCTGTGCCGCCTCGATCGAGGTATCCCCGCCCGCAACCGGCAGAACTACGGTTTTCCCATCCGGCGGAGTGATCCGACCCTGCAAGGCTGCAAGCTGCAGACTGCCGCCTTCGGCCAACTGCAGCTCACCTTTCAGGTTCAGCGCCTGGGTGGTCAGTTCCAGATCAGAGACATCCAGCGCGCCTTGGGGTTTGGTCTGTCCGTCCACAAAAAGCCGCGTCCTGGGGCCGAAGAACGGGTCCAGGTCCTCGGCCATGAAGGGGGTCAGGTCGCCACCCAGATCAGCGGTAAAGGCGATGCCGTCCGCCGCGCCGGTATCCGCCGCGCGCAGCTCAACCTGTCCTGTCACCCTTGGCTGCTTGTCACTGCTCAGGGCAATATCGGCAGTGAAATCGGTCAGGGGACCCGCGCCCTTGGCCGTAAATCCGATCGGCGGGCTGTCGGGGATGTTCAGCGCGGTCGAAATCAGGCCGCCCTCGGCCTCGTTCACATCCAGATCCAAATTGATTTCACGCGAGGCGTTCTGGAACCCGGCGGTCAGTTTTATCCTGTCACCGGCGCGGTCCAGTCGGGTGATGTCCAGTTTGGTGTCCAGGGTACCATCGGCCAGCGACAGGTTGCCGGTTACGGACAATGCGGCAGAAACCCCGATCAAAGGTTTGCCCAGCAACAACTCGTCCACCCGAATCTCACCGATTTCGACAGAGACGGGTAATTCGGGCAGTTGAAAGGGTTTGGTCTCGACCGAGGGGGGCGGGGCCTCTTTGGTCGTCGTGCCGGGCGCGCGGGCAATGTCAATTTCCTGCGCTGTCAGAGCATTGACGGAAAACCGCCCCCGGATCAGGGCCAGCCGGTTCCAGTCCAATTCGGCATCCTTGATGGTCAGCCAGACGCCTTCATCGTCCGAGACAGTGATCTCCTGGATCGTTGCGCGTGCGCTAAGGGCGCCTTGCAGTCCTTTGACGGTGACGTTCTGATCGTCGCCCGATAGCGTGTCCTGCAGGAACCGTTCCAGCATACTGCCGCCGCCCTCATCCTCCTGCGCGATCACAGGAGGGGCGGTCACGATCAGCATCGTGGTCACAACAGGATATGCGTAGCGCCGTATCAAAATGCCTGTCCGATCCCGATATAGAATTGCAGACCGTCGCCGGTATCGCCCTGTACCGGCATGGCAAGGTCCAGACGCAGCGGGCCAAACCCGCCCAGATCATAACGGACCCCTAGACCGGCACCCGAGTGGTATTCGGCTCCGCTGCCAATAAAGGATGACGTGTCCACGGTACCGAAATCATAGAACCCGACAAGGGATATTGTGTCTGTGATCTTTCCGCGAACCTCACCGGACAGCCCAAGGAAGGACTTGCCCCCCGCCACGCCACCGTTGACCGGGATGCCAAGGCTTTCAAAGGGTTGCCCGCGTACGGTTCCCGCACCGCCCGAGAAGAACAGGAAATCCGGCGTCACACCGCTTGCCGAGGGGCCGATCACCGATCCCAGCTGAGCACGGCCCGCGAGAACAAGACGCCCTCCGGTGCTCAGGCTGGTATAGGCGCGCCCGTCAAAAAACAGCCGAATTCCATTCTGTGTGCCGGACAGCCCGGCAAAGGGCATGGCCTGTGCATCCAGATAGAACCCGCGTGTGGCGCTGACCTTGCTGTCGCGCTCATCCCATTCCGAGCGGAACGGGATGATGAAGTACCGAAACTTGCGGCCGCTGCCATAGGCATCATCCGCATCCGACCACTGGAAGCCGGCCGAGGCTTCGGCGTAGAGCCGGTCGGAAAATGTGCGCCGCGCACCATAGGCCAACGAAGCGACCGAGACATTATAGTTCTCGGTATTGCGCCGCTCCAGCAGGGCGCTCCAGAAGGTGTTGTCATCCGGACCCAGCCGGTCGGGTTGATCCAGACGCAGGCCGATCCGGCCGTCCAGGTCCTCGGACCCGCCGATGTTGCGCAGTGCGGCTTCGAACCGCAACCGTTCCGCGCGGCGGAACACATTGCGGTGGGTCCAGGTTGCGGTCACGTCAAGACCGGCGTTCGAGGCAAGCTCGACCCCGAAAGTAAGGCGACGTTTGGGCATGTCCTCGAACGTGGCGTCGAAATCCAGCGTGCCGTCAGGGTTGGGGGTTTCGTGCTCCTCGATCGACACGACACTGAACGTTCCGGTGCGACGCAACCGTGTGCCGACTTTCTGGATTTTCGCCGGTGAATAGACCTCTCCCGAGGGGAACCCGGCGATTTTTTCAATCGAACGGTACCGAACATCCGTGTCGCCCTTGATGATCATCTTGCCAAAGGTCAGACGCGGACCAGGTGCAAGGTCGATCTCGGCGTCCAGCCGTTTCTGCGCATGGCGGGCGATGACCTTTTGGCCTTCGACTTCGGCCTTGGCGTGGCCGGTATCGCGCCACCCCTGCACCCCGGCCGAGGCCGCCTGCTGAATGGCGCCGGTCGTGGCCAGTTTGCCGGGGGCGAATTCTTCAGGCAGAACGGTATCCGGCGCGACGGGTTCAACGATGGCGGTGCCGAACGTGAAGGTTGGGCCAGTATTAACCGTGATAACAGCGCGGTTAATTACGTTCGGCACGGTAAGCGAGCTCATGTCCGCGGCTTCCTGCCCGTCAAGCTTGATGCTGACGACCGGACTGAAATAGCCTTCGTCGTACAAAATCTGAACGACGGTGCGGTAATCCGACAAAGCAGCGGACAGGATTTCCAGCGGCGTATCCAGGCCTCTGTTTTCGGCGGTTGCAACCGAGGACGTTTCTTCAATGCGTTCAATCAGCGCCTTCGGGGCTCCGGGTGCTGAGAGCGTCGTTTCAAGCGCGGCCAGTGACGAGGGAAAAGCGGCGGCAGCCATGCCAAGAAGGCAGTAGTTCACAAAGGCCCGTGGCCTGCTTACCCGCATCGAATGGCTCCAACTGCCCCAAGTCGAAATCAATTTCACCGTTTTATGAAACGCAACGGCTCATTGCATTTAGAGCATCAGTTTCTATGCAGGGAAAGTAATTATCGTAAACAAAGCTGAATTTAGGGGCCCTGTTGTGGTCAAGACCCGGCATTTTGGAACCAGCGGATTATTGCGGCGCAATCTTCGGGCCCCAGTTTGGTCACATCGACGAGCGGCATGGCGTGGGTGACACCCGCCTGCAGGTGATTTGTTTGGCATTTCGGGCAATATCGCCTGCGGTTTCCAGCAAGATACCTTTTGGAGCCCACTAAATGCCCTCCGATACCGATATAGCGGCGATGAACAAAATGGCAGTGACGGCCCAGGTCCAAGTCAGGTTCCCTACGCAGACAGGCGCGTGTTGAAGTCATGCCGGATAGTGAAGCCCATCCGGAAACCAGCGCGGCAATGACCCAGCTGTATGCGGTCGCAAACGCTGGCGGGTAGTGGTTCGACAGCATTAGGAACACGACTGGCAGCGTCAGGTAGTTGTTTCGGGGCGAGTGCAGCCTGGCGAACTTTCCGTTTTTCGGGTCCGGTGTGCGACCGCTTTTAAGATCATCCACTACGATGCGTTGAGTCGGCATGATGGTAATGAACATGTTGGCGATCATGATCGTTGCGGTGAACGCCCCCAGATGCAGCATCAATGTGTGGATGGTGAAGATCTGGTTGTGGCCCCAGCCCGTCGCCTCCGGCAGCACCATCAGTATGGTAGGTCGCTCGCCCAGTCCCGATTTGCGGAGAAAGTGGTAGATCCGCCAGTCCACGGTCAGAGAAGCTGCCGAGATCACGATGCCTGGCCACAATGCCAGATCGGCTTTTTAAGCATCGATCAGATACAGCTCACCTCCGACCCAGTAAACCACCATCAAAAGTGTGGTGCTGCTCAGCCAGGTCGCGTAGCTTTCCCGTTTGAACCATGTCAGGTGGTCCGGCACCCTCTCAGGCGCGACCAGGAATTTCTGGACGTAATAGAAGTCACCGCCGTGCACCTGCCGCTCCTCGCCATCCGCCGGTTCGGGGTTTTGCGGTTCAAGCCAAGGTCTAGCGCGATGAAATAGAAGGACGATCCGATCCAGGCGATTGCAGTGAAGACTTGCAGCCAGCGCACCACGCGCAACATCAGCCCGAGCGAACAGGGACGAGCGTTTTTTTCGGGTGCACTTTCGCTGCTGGATGCAGCGGATGCGACCGAGGCACAGGTGTTTCGCCCGACTGAAGCACCATGCGGGTCGTTTTGCTGCGGCACCTCTCGGCGCGCGCCGATTGCTGGTGCCGCATGTACCTGATTTTCAGGAAAATACCCCAAGATCAACATACGCCTGCGACTGACGGACCGATCGGCAGCCCTGACGACCGAGGGGATGGACCTGGCGTTTTTCATTTGCCAGCCGGACTACAGAATCCCGCGTGGCACCGGGTTACGGGCAGCGTCAGGGTATGTCGCAGACGGGTGCAATTCTTTTCCCGGCCACACCTGAATGCCTGAACCTGCAGTTCCCGGGGGCAACAGAGTTTCAATGGCAGTTGGAAGCATCCGAAGGGGCCAAATGGTTCGCGGTGTCGGGTCGGTTCTAATGCGATGACGGAGACGTGCTGACTGAACAGGCTCTGAATATGGTTCTGCTGGTGGCTGAAGAGGGCGGTTTTGACTATGTGGCCGGCACTTATGCCGATGATCTGCCTTGTTGGACACAGACCGGCGGGCGGGATCAATTGATTGTGCCGTACACGCTGGATTGCGACACGGCGTCTATCTTGCAGGCGTTTTAATGGAGGATCGAGCAGGACCGCGATGCAGAAACCGCCGAGGCCTGCCGTCAGGTCGAACGGATCGCGGAATATCGTTTGCGGGACGTATTGCCCTCATGAGTTGCCGGATCGTTGTTGCGCCGCTGATCGCCGAGGCTTTCGCGCCCTTTGCCGATGTTATCGAGACTGCGGGCGAACCAGACAGGATCATTAATCAGGGGCAGTGTGGTTGTTATCATGATCGCTGGGCAGGAATTTCCCGATGGCCGCGCGGGGATCAACTTGTTCAACGCGAACCTGCGAAGCCTACCCTATCGACTGGACATGTTCGCGCAGCACCCCGACGGCAACCAAGTGTTGATTCCGATGACGCAGCACCCGTTTCTGGTCGTTGTCGCTCCGAATGTGGATGGGCGGTTGGGTAAACCTCTGGCATTTGTCATCGCGCCCGGGAAGGCCCGCCCGCTGCGGTATCGCAAGGGTCAGGATTGCGCCATCAGGCGGGCGACGTCGAGCATGCGCGCCGAAAAGCCCCATTCGTTGTCATACCAACCGAAGATGCGCGCCTGATGGTCACCGATCACTCGCGTTTCGGGGCCTGCGATGACCAGTGATTCCGGTCTTGTCCGCAGGTCTGATGACACCAGCGGGTGGTCTGTCCAACCCAGAACGGGAGAATGTGCGACGCATTCGCGTAATTCGGCCTCGAACTCGGCGACGGATATGCCGCGCTGCAGGGTTGCGACCAGATCGACCGCGGACACGCTGGCGGTTGGAACACGCACCGCCGCGCCTGAGATACGGCCTGCGAGGTGGGGCATGACCTCATCGATGAGATGCGTGGCGCTGGTGGTGGTGGGGACCATGGATAGCGCCCCCGCCCGTGACCGGGCGAGATCGCCACGTGGCGCATCCACCATGGGTTGGCTGTTGGTGTAGCAGTGAATCGTCGTCATATGGGCCGAGACGATACCTCCGATCCCGTCCAAAACCTTGACCAGCGGGGCTAACCCGTTGGTTGTGCAGGACGCGTTCGAAACGATCCGGGCGTTGCCCAGGTGATCCTCGTTGGCACCTAGAACGATGGTCACCTCGGTGGCCGGCGAGGGGCCGGAGATCAGCACTTTGCCTGCCCCTGCAGTCAGACCCTGACCGGCCACGTCCGAGGTACGTGCAACACCGGTGCAATCCATAAGGACGTCGACCCCGGTCAGATCCACGCGTGACAGATCCGGGCTGTGGGTGACCGGGATGGAATGGCTGTCGACCACCAAGGCCTCGTCACCGGCCTCGACCGATCCGGAATAAGGGCCAAAGGTGCTGTCGTATTTGAACAGGTAGGCACAAGTTTCGAGCGGCGCGATATCGTTGATCAGCACCAATTCAACATCACTGTCCTGCGGTAAAGCCAGCAGCTGCCGCAGGATCGTGCGGCCGATGCGGCCGAATCCGTTGATCGCAAGTTTCATGCGTAAGCTATGGCAGCGGGTTGCGCTGACCTCAATGCCGTTTCGACTTCAGGTCAGTTGCAGCTGACCTGCGAGAAGAACTGCCCCGAAATATTCTGATACATGCTGGCCCGGAGCGGCTTGCAGCCGGTCGCCGCCTGGATGGCGGCCATGGCTTGAATAGTTCGCAGGCGCGGCGGCGGACCAAACGGGTTCAGGTTGTTGTTGTCTCGGGTTGCGCGATACACGACCGGAGCATCCGAGACTTGCGTAACAGCCCATGTGCGGCTCATGACGAATACCGATTTGGTTTCCTCTTTGGCGGCAACGGGGGTTGCCTCCAGGGCCGTCAGGCCAATTACAGCTGCCAGTGCCAGCATCGATCCGCGCAGTACCATTGAACAATCTCCAGTGCTAAAAACCGGTGTTATTTCACCAGATTCAAGCGCTTCTGTGAACCCCCGCACCGGAAAAAGCTTATTTGGTGTCAGCGTTTAGGCAACGACAGCGGCATATGGCGGTTCACATCTTTGTAGAGCAGACAGCGGAATCGCCCCGGTCCGCCCGCATAGCACGCCTGCGGGCAGAGGGTGTGCAGTCACATGTAATCGTCGGCCTCGACCTCGACCCAATCCTGATTGAGCCGATAGACGGCTTTGCCTTCAAGCACATAGAGGCCATGTTCCATCATGTGTGTTTTGGCATAAGGGATCACGCCACCGTGTTCGAAAATGACGATGATCACATGCGTTTCGTGGCGCAAGTCCTGCGGGTCGGCGAAGCGGGTGGTGGACCAACGTCCTTCGGTGCCGGGCATCTCAACAGGGGGGCACGCGGTGTTCATTGGTGATGATCGGATCGGGGGCGGGCAGGCCGGGTACGGCCTCATTGGCTGTGCGGATCCACTGGAAAAGGGCGGTTGCTTCGGTGCTGTTGTGCAGGGTCCATTCGGAACCGGCTGGAAAATATGCGTATCCGCCTGTGTCCAGTTGGTGCACCTTGCCGCCCAGTGTCAGCGCCACTGCACCTTCGACCACGAACAGCGCGCCCTTTGCCTGTGGGTTTGTTTCGGGGCGATCGATGCCGCCGCCGGGCTGCATTTCCATGATGTATTGCGAGAAGATCTCGGCAAATCCGCTGAGGGGGCGGGGCAGTACGCAGAGCCGGGTCAATTCCTGGAACGGTAAGGCACTGGTGACGATGTCGCGCATCGTGCCTTTGGGGATCACCGCATAGACCTCGGTGAACATGGCGCGGTCGGTCAAAAGTTGGTCCTGACCAGAATGGCCGTCTGTGGGCGCGTAGTAGGGTGGATGTGCCATTGGGTGCCTATACTTGGTGATCGGGGCACTATGCGGGGATTGTATCGCGGGTCCTGGCGACAGATTCGCGATAGATTTGTTCGGAATAACCCGAATGTCGACTTACGGGGACTTGGCCCCGGTTCACTGCCGGTATATTCTTGAATGCAAATCTTTTTCAGCAGAGCGAGGCGATCATGAAAGCCTGGATTTCTTCTACACTGGCGGCGGTTGTTATTCTTGGGGCGGCGGCGGTCGTCCAAGCTAAGCCGATTTCTCGAATAATTGCCGAAATGGGACTGACGCCTGCCGATTTCGAAGTAGTGAACGTCACTGCGGATGCGATGCTTGCAGGCGGGACACCCCGGGTCGGTGAAGAAAGCGCCTGGGTAAATGACGCGTCCGGGTCCAAAGGCACAATCCGTGTCCGCGATGTGCGGGACAACTGCGTTCACCTGCAGCACTTTATTCAGCCCGAGGGATCGGATCAGACCCGAGAGGTCAGGACCCGCCGCTGCCGCGATGCGGGTGGTAACTGGATACTGACACCCTGATCCGGGTTCAGTAGCCGCGCGCCCTGTCAACTTCGTGCAGCAGGGGTTTTCCTGTCGCCAGCCGCTGATAGTTTTCGCCTACATCCGACAGCGCCTCGCCCAGGTGCCACCCTGACACATGCGGTGTGATGGTGACGCCCGGATGCGCCCAGAGCGGGCTGTCCGAGGGAAGCGGTTCTTTCGAGGTCACATCCAGCACCGCGTGGCCGGGTGTGCCGTTGTCCAGCGCGGTGATCAGTGCGGATTCGTCGATCAGATCACCCCGACCGGCATTCAGTAACTGGCTGCCCGGTTTCATCGCGGCCAGCATCCCGGCATCGAACAGTCTGAATGTTTGAGGGGTCGAGGGCAGGATCGCGCAGACATGATCGCACTGGCCCAGCAATTCGGGCAGCGCATCATCGCCATGCAGGCAAGTCACGCCGTCAATCTGTTTCGGAGAGCGGCTCCAGCCCATGACTTGAAACCCGACCGCCCGCAGCATCTTGGCGCTGCGCGCGCCGATATGGCCCAGGCCCAGAACACCTACCACAGTGTCGGGCGAATAAAGCGGCGCCTTGGGCCGCCATTCCGCGCGGCGCTGGGCAGCCTCGTGAAAGCCCATGTGGCGTTGATGGCGCAAAATGTAAGCCACGAACCATTCGGCGATGCCCTGTGCGGGCGCTTCGGGTTTCAGCCGAGCGACGCGCACGTGCTCGGGCAGGTTGGGGTGGCTGACGATGGTCTCGACCCCGGCGCCCAGCTTTTGCACCAGTTGAAGGTTGGGCAGGCGTTTGGGATGGTCGTCGCTCAACCCCACGACGGCGATCATAGTGATGTCGGCAGGATCACCAAGGTTGTCCGACGTCCGCACATCCGCGTCTGGGTGCAGCCGCTGGATATCGCGGGCAATATCGCTGTCGCTGATCCAGTCAGATAACCCGGTTTCGATCAACAACGCCATGTCGCACCTCCCACTGCTTCAAATTGCGCTATGTCCCGTCGCGGAACTGGACATTTTCCCCGCAGCTAAGTCATTCTCTGGCCGAAGGTAAAGCCCGGTTTTAGCGTCGGGTGAACAGAAAAAAACTTGAGGTAGCCCATGAGCGGGACATCAGAGCTAA
Organism: Ruegeria sp. YTSC199; assembly: GCF_059609725.1. Taxonomy (NCBI): domain Bacteria; kingdom Pseudomonadati; phylum Pseudomonadota; class Alphaproteobacteria; order Rhodobacterales; family Roseobacteraceae; genus Ruegeria; species Ruegeria sp. YTSC199. Next base: position 39,080 of record NZ_JBXWMF010000013.1, on the reverse strand, counting down.
GCCGACAGGCTTATTTTCATCTGCGCGATGACGGTGCATTTGTGGGCTGTGATCCGGCGCGCGGACCGTGGTCGGCCGATCACTGCCACGCAGGGCCGGTCAGCGGCCTGATCGTGCGGGCAGCGGAAACCGAGGTTGGCCCCGAGAAAATGCTGACCCGTCTGACCGTCGACCTGCTGCGGCCGCAACCGTTGGCGGGGCTGCGGGTGGCGGCGGAAACCACCCGCCACACCAAGACGCTGGCGACCACACGGGTCACGGTGCATGATCTGGATGACAGGCTCTGCGCCACCGCGACGACCATGCATCTGGCGCGACGCGATCTTGGGTCGGTTCCGAATGTGACGATAGCTCCACCCCGGTTGGAAGACGCGGTGACCGGCCCGTTCCCGATCGGCGAGGTCCGCCATGATCTCCCCGGCTTCGCCAATCACTCTGATGTGTTGTATCCGAAAGGCGGCAATCAGGGAGCCGGACCCAAGACGGTCTGGATGCGTGTACCAGCCCTGTTGGAAGACGAGGCTCCGTCGCCGGTTCAGGCGCTGTGCCCGCTGGCGGATTGCGGCAATGGTATCTCGTGGAACGCTCCGACAACCGAGATGGGGTTTATGAATACCGATCTGACAGTTCAGATCCATCGAGAACCCGTTTCGGATTGGTTGGCTTCGGAGTCGTTGTGCCACTGGCAACCTTCGGGGATTGGGATGTCTCAATCGGTGCTCTATGACACCGAAGGGCCAGTGGGAACGGCTCTGCAAACGCTGGTCCTGTTCCCTCCGGCCTGATATTTCGGCCGGTTTCTGCACGTCACCTGTGAAACGCGTTGCCGGGCGTGGATCGAACCCCTATCTTTCGCTCATGCGCTGGATCGTGACCCTTTTGACCTGTTACCTGCCGATTTCGGCAATGGCCCACCCGCATGTCTACATCGACACCGGGCTGGAGTTCATCGTGGACGACTCCGGCCAACTGACGCATGTGCGCGTGACCTGGGCTTATGACGAGCTTTACTCGCTTTACCAACTTGAACAGATGAAGCTGGATCACGACTTCGATGGCGTCTTGACCGAAGGCGAAGAACAGGTCCTGTCGGGCTTCGACGCGCAATGGATTGAAGGGTACAACGGTGATCTGGTTGTTTTTGCCGATGGCGCGCCGGTGGTGTTGTCCGGCCCATTGGAGCCTACCGCCACAACTGAGGACGGGCGTATTGTAACAAGCCATTTGCGTGCGGTTGAAGGCGGCGCGGTGTCTGCATCCTCACTGACGGCGAAAGCCTATGATGAGACATTCTACATCGCTTACGACGTGACACGCCCCGTTACAGTGTCAGGACCTGCATCCTGCCAGATTGATCGGTTCGATCCCGATATTGATGGGCAATTGGCGCAGATGCAGGCATTCTTGCTGACGCTTGACGCCGATTATGATCTTGAGGAAAACGATATCCCGATGGTCGGGGAAAGCTTTGCGTCCGAGATTTTCGTTTCATGTCCAAATACCTGATTGTTCCGGTTGCCATCACCATTGCTTTGCTGCTGTGGTTCTGGGGAAGTGGCGGATTTGACAGCCTTGCCGCCTGGGCTGCGGGTGAGCAGCGCGAGTTTCAGAATCAGATCGCGCGGGCCTTGCGCGCGGTACGAACCGAGCAGCCCGAAGCGGTCGCAACACTCCTAACAGTCTGTTTCGCCTATGGCTTCTTTCACGCCATCGGCCCCGGCCACGGTAAGGTGCTGATCGGAGGCTACGGGCTGGGCCGTCGCGTCGCCTTCTGGCGTCTGTCCGCGATCAGCGTGTTGTCAAGTCTGGGGCAGGCGGTGACGGCTGTTGTGCTGGTTTATGCGGGTGTCCTGATTTTTCAGATGTCACGCGAAAGTCTTGTTGGCACAACCGAGCAAGTGATGGCTCCGATCAGTTATGCCGCTATTGCCGCGATCGGCCTTTGGTTGGTGACCCGCTCCATTCGCAGCTTTGCACGGCGGCATCGAACTGAAACAGCGCATCAGCACCATGATCACCACCATGAACATGATCACGATGATGGCGTCTGTTCCGATTGCGGCCACCGCCACGGCCCGACAGCCGAGGAAGTCGCTCAAGTCGGCAGCCTGCGCGAAGCCATGCTGCTGATCGCAGGCATTGCCGCGCGGCCCTGCACTGGCGCATTGTTCGTGTTGATCCTGACATGGCAAATGGGCATCGCAATGATCGGCATCGCAGGCGCGTTTGCGATGGCTTTAGGCACGGCAACGGTGACAACTCTGGTTGGTTGGACCTCGTTTGGCCTGCGCGGAGGGTTGTTGGCCTCAGTCTCGGCCACACGGTTTGCTTCGGTGTTGGCCCCGACCATTGAACTGGTGGCGGGACTGGCTATCGTGGTGATCGCCAGCGGTCTTTTGATGCGCGCGATCTAGTCGAATACCGGTTCCGGATACTCAACTCTCGCCAGATACAGGCCCTGCGGTGGGCACACAGGCCCACATGCGGCGCGGTCGGTGGCCTCTAAAGCATCGCGCACATTTTCGGGCGTCCACGCACCTGCGCCGACCCGCTCCAGAGTTCCCACGAAGCTGCGCACCTGATTGTGCAGGAATGACCGCGCGCGGACGTGGAAATGCACCTCGGGGCCGGAAAACCCCTGAACCTGTTCGACCCGCAATTCATCCAGCGTTTTGACCGGGCTGGCGGCCTGACAGATGGACGAGCGGAAGGTGGTGAAATCATGCCGACCGATCAACGTATCCGCCCCAGCCTGCATGGAGTCGACGTCCAACTGATGGTTGATCTGCCAGACCTGTCCGGCGTCATGGGTTGCAGGGGCACGGCGCATCAGGATGCGGAACAGATATTGCCGCTCCAGCGCCGAAAACCGTGCGTGCCAGTCATCGTCCACCCGCGTGGCCTTCACGATGGCCACCGGCTGTGGCTTGAGGTGATAGTTCAGCGCCTCGGACAGGCGGAACGGGTCCCAGTCCTTGACCAGATCGCAATGGGCAACCTGACCCAGCGCGTGCACCCCGGCATCGGTGCGACCAGCGGCGGCGATGGTATGCTCTCCGGGTTGAATGCGTGACAACGCTTGTTCGATTGCCCCCTGTACGGACGGCAATTCCTTTTGCCGCTGCCACCCGGCAAACGGTTCCCCCTGGTATTCGACTTTCAAGGCGTATCTGGGCATGGGCCGCTGGTAACCTGACGCGAGAAAAGGGGCAAGGGTGGGAAAGCTCTGGCAAGTGCGACGACCTCTACCTATCTTGAGCGAAACGATAAAAGCGGGGCGACAGTTTGGTCATCTCATCCCTGGCAGACAGTCTTGTGCGCGGTGTCGAATCCGTGGGTGACCGTGTGTCTGAAACTCTGTTTGAACCCGTCATCCGTCTGGGCGTCACCGGGTTGGCCCGGTCAGGCAAGACGGTGTTCATCACCTCTTTGGTTGCGAACCTGCTGGACCGGGGGCGAATGCCCGGTCTGGTGGCGCAACAGGAGGGGCGGATCAATTCCGTCTACCTGCAGCCGCAGCCCGACGATACGGTGCCACGGTTCGACTATGAAAACCATCTGGCCGCCCTGACCGGCCCAAAGCCGCACTGGCCCGACAGCACCCGCGCCGTGTCCGAGCTGCGCCTGTCCTTCAAGGCTCGTCCTTCCGGGTTGTTGTCCGGCCTGCAGGGACCGCGCACCATCCATCTGGATATCGTGGACTATCCCGGAGAATGGCTGCTGGATCTGGCCCTGCTGGACAAGTCCTATGAGGTCTGGTCCGCGGAAACGTTGGACCGTATCGCCGGACGCACTGAAGCCGAGGCGTTTCTTGCGCAGGCTAAGACAACCGATCCGACCTCAGCACACGACGAACCGACGGCGCAGGCATTGTCCAAGGCGTTTGCCGCTTACTTGGCCTACGCGCGCGATGCCGGTTTTTACGATTGCACGCCGGGTCGTTTCTTGTTGCCCGGTGATCTGGAGGGCTCTCCGGTTCTGACCTTTGCGCCTCTGCCGGTAGAGGGGCACGCGCCGCGCCGCAGCCTGCACCGCGAGATGGCGCGGCGGTACGAGGCCTACAAGACGCAAGTCGTAAAGCCGTTCTTCCGGGATCATTTTGCCCGGATCGACCGGCAAGTGGTTCTGGTCGACGCGCTGGGCGCTATTCACAAAGGCCCGCAATCGGTTGAGGATATGCGCCGAGCCATGGCCGACATCCTTGCGGCCTTCCGCCCGGGGCGCAATGCTTGGCTTGCCCAATTGCTGCTGGGCAAACGGGTTGAGCGTATTCTGTTTGCCGCCACCAAAGCTGACCATTTGCACCACACACAACACCCTCGCCTAACACATATTATGGAGGCGCTGACCCGTGACGCCCGCGACCGCGCTAGCTTTGCAGGGGCGGAAACGGCGGCGCTGTCGCTGGCAGCGCTGCGGGCGACGACCGAAGAAATCCGCAATCATAACGGGGCTGACTTGCCATGCGTACGCGGCACCTTGCTGGACGGTAAGCAGGCGGCTTTTTATCCCGGCGAATTGCCCGACGACCCGGCGCATCTGCTGGGTCCGGCCCGCAACGGGGCCGAAAGCTGGCTGGGTGCGGATTTTGAATTCATGGCTTTTGCGCCCGCGCATCTGACCCTGCGCCCCGGCGACGGCCCGCCGCATATCCGGCTGGACCGCGCCGCGCAGTTCCTGATCGGAGATCGTCTATGACCGTGACCCTCCGCCCCGCCCGTACCACGGACGCCGGCAGCATCGGAGAGATCCTGCACGGGTTTTCCCGTGAAAACGACTGGATGCCCGAGCTGCATTCCCGCGCCGAAACGATCGCTTTTTGCGGCTGGATGATTGACCAGGGCTGGGTCACTGTGGCCGAGGCCGAGGGGGGAATCCTTGGATTTTTGGCGCTGAATGGGGATGACATCCACTCGCTGTACCTGACACCGGTGGCGCGCGGGCAGGGAATTGGGCAGTGTTTGCTGCAACATGCCAAATCCGTCCGGGCACAGCTGTCTCTGTATGCGTTTCAGGCCAATCTTGGTGCGCAGCGGTTCTATGAACACAACGGATTTGTCGAGATTTCCCGCAGTGATGGGGCGGACAATGATGAAAACCTGCCGGACATCAAATATATCTGGCGCAGGGAAGGGGCGGCAGATGGCTAGAGGTCCGGTACTGATCGATCTGGATGCGGAAGAGCCCGCGGCTGATGTGGCGCAGGCCCCGCCAGTGCCCGATATTGCCCCACCGCAAGGGCAGGCGATGCAGGCGGCGGCGCGGCTGGCGGCGCGAAAACCCTCGGCCCTGTCGCGGTGGTTCTGGGGGCTGGCGCTGGCGGTGATTGGCGCGGTGGTCTCCGTTGCCGCTTGGGACTTCGTCAACTCGCTGCTGCTGCGAGCACCGATTTTGGGCTGGGTGGTGACAGGCTTGATGGGGGCGCTGGTATTGGTCGCCTTGATTATCGCCCTGCGAGAACTTGCGGCCATCGGGCGGCTGTCCCGGGTGGATGGCATGCGAAGTGCTGCAGATACAGCTCTGGCGGAGGATGATCTGGGGCAGGCCCGCACGGTGACCAACCGCCTGATTGCATTCTACAAAGGGCGCGACGAAACCCGGTGGGGCCGCGACCGTCTGGCCGAACGGATGGGCGAGCAGTTCGATGCCTCGACCCTGCTGACCTTGGCCGAAGACGAATTGCTGGCCCCGCTGGACGCCGCCGCCAGCCGCGAGGTCGAAGCCGCCGCCCGGCAGGTTGCCACGGTGACCGCGCTGGTGCCGCTGGCGTTGGCGGATGTGGTGACGGCGCTTGCAGCCTCATTGCGGATGATCCGCCGGGTGGCCGAGATCTATGGCGGTCGCGCAGGTTTTCTGGGCAGTTGGCGTCTGACGCGGGCGGTTTTTGTGCATCTGGTGGCGACCGGGGCCGTGGCCGTGGGTGACGATCTGCTCGAACCAGTTCTGGGCGGATCGGTACTTAGCAAACTGTCTCGACGATTCGGCGAGGGGCTGGTGAACGGAGCGCTTAGCGCGCGGGTCGGCGTGGCCGCGATGGAGGTCTGTCGTCCGCTGCCGTTTTCCAACCGGCATCAACCGTCGACGCGCGGTATGATCAAACGCGCCCTCAGCGGGTTGTTTTCGAAAACTTGACCTGACTCAAAGTCCACCTGCCCGCTGGCGTGCATAACAATGCCGGAGCCAGCCATGACCGATCACGGACACAGCCAGCAGGAAATTGCCGCGCGGATCAATGCGCCACCCGGTCGGGGCGTGCTGCGCGATGTGGTTTATGGCGGCATCGACGGGTCGGTGACCACCTTTGCCATCGTGGCCGGGGTTGCCGGCGCTGGCCTGTCCCCGTTCATCATCGTTGCCTTGGGGCTGGCCAACGTGCTGGCGGATGGGTTTTCCATGGCTGCCGGGAATTACTCGGGTACAAAGGCCGAGTTGGACAACATCCGCCGCATCCGCGCCATCGAAGAGCGCCATATCGACCTCTACCCCGACGGAGAACGCCGCGAGGTGCGCGAGATTCTGGCGCAGAAGGGCCTGTCAGGCCGCGTTCTGGACGAGGCGACAGATGCGATCACGGCGAACCACGAAAACTGGATCAACCTGATGGTCGAGGGCGAATATGGCCTTGGCAGCGTTGATCCCCATCCGTTCAAGGCGGCGATGGCGACCTTCATCGCGTTCCTCGTTGCCGGCATGGTGCCGCTGCTGCCGTTCCTTCTGGGGTTTGATCAAGCCTTTACGATCTCGGCCTGCATGACCATGGGCGTTTTCTTCGCCATCGGAGCGTTCAAGAGCCGCTGGTCATTGGCGCCCTGGTGGCGATCCGGGTTCGAAACCTTTGTGATTGGTGGGGCGGCGGCGTTGATCGCGTATCTTGTCGGGTCTCTGTTTCACCCGTGACGGCCAAGATTGTCGCAGGGCAGCGTAAACGGCTGGTCAAACTTCGGCCAGCGGTTAGGCTGCTGCAAACAGGTTCAGGTGATCGAGTGCCAATTGCAGCTTGCGAATAAAAACGTTCTGATTTTGGGGGCTTACGGATTTATCGGCGCCGCTGTCTTGCGGTCGCTGCGGGCTGAGGGGGCGGGTGTCTCGGCCTTTGTGCGCAGCAAGAAATCGGGGGCTCAGGTTCTTGGGGAGGTTCCGCAGATACTGGGTGACTTGCGGGCCTGTTTGCGGCCCGATGATTGGGACAAGCACCTGCAGGGAATTGATTGCGTCGTGAACTGCGCGGGCGCATTGCAGGATGGTCCGGCAGATGATCTTGAAGCCGTCCACCACACCGCCATTGCAGCTTTGGGCCGGGCCTGCGCGCAAAGGAATATCGCCGTGGTCCAGATATCGGCCATCGGGGCCGAACCCGATGCTGGCACTGACTTCATGCGCACCAAGGCGGCCGGAGATGCGGCGCTGCAGGACTGCGGTGTTCCGTTGTGGATTCTGAAGCCCGGGTTGGTGATCGGGCAATCGGATTACGGCGGAACGGCGCTGTTAAGAATGCTGGCGGCGGTGCCCTTGGTGCAGCCCATTGCGTACCCCGACACGCCCGTTCAATGCGTCGGGATGCCGGACTTGTGCCGCGCCGTAACACTGGCTGTGGCTCAGGAATTGCCGCAAGGCACGTATGATCTGGTCGAAGACACTCCGTCCCCGTTGTCCAATGTGCTGGCTCAGACCCGCAAATGGATAGGGTTCCCGGTCGCGCGGGCCACAGTGGAGGTGCCGGGGGTGGTGACCAACCTGATCTCGACCTGCGCGGATGGGCTGGGGCAATTGGGGTGGCGCTCGCCCTTGCGCAGTAACGCGATGAGAGTGATGGCCGACGGTGTGATCGGTGACCCAGAGCATTACCGTGCGATCACGGGCCGGTCAGTGGACAGCTTGCCGCAGGTCTATGCAGGCTTGACCTGTTCGCGCGAGCACCGTCTGACTGCGCGGATGTCCCTCCTGATGCCTCTGGTCGTTGCAGTGCTGAGTCTGTTCTGGGTGTTATCCGGTCTAACTGGTTTGATCAGCCTGCCCCAGGCGACGGCCATTCTAACCGATGCCGGTTGGGGTATGGCATTGGCCGTCTCCAGCGTCCTGTTCTGGTCCTTCGTCGATATCGCACTGGGCCTTGCCATCCTGTGGCGCCCATGGGCGGCGCGTGCCTGCCTGGCCCAGGTTGCCGTTGCCCTGATTTACTTACTGGCCGCAAGTTTTGCGGTGCCGGGCCTATGGCTCGACCCGCTCGGCCCGTTGATCAAGATCCTGCCGGCGATGACATTGTCACTCGTCGCTTGGCCCCTGTTGCAGAGCCGCTGATGGACCCGGACCTGTTCCTGCGTTGGTTGCACGTCATCGGAGCTTGTGTCCTGTTGGGCACCGGCGCGGGGATCGCGTTTTTCATGCTGGTCGCACATCGCTCAGGCGACGCCCGGTTTGTCGCGCAGACGGCCGGGATCGTGGTTTTGGCCGACTTGGTGTTCACGACAACAGCCGTAATTGCCCAACCCCTCACCGGGGGGCTGCTGGCATGGCGGCTGGGCTGGCCGCTGACCGAGGGATGGCTACTGGCCTCGCTGTTGCTTTATGCGGTGGCCGGAGTTTTCTGGCTGCCGGTCGTCTGGATACAGGTGCGTATGCGCAGTCTGGCGCAGGCGGCCGCTGACAGTTCCGAGTCCTTGCCGCAGGCCTATCACCGCCTCTTCCGTATCTGGTTTGCCTGTGGGTTTCCGGCTTTTGCGGCGGTGCTAATCATCCTCTGGTTGATGATCGCGCGCCCAACGATAGGGTGAACTTAGCCTGAGGGTTCGCGTGCAATCCACCGTGGTTTCTGACTGTTGCAAGCTGCGTACCTCGGGTAGCCTGACCCTGAAACCACCCGGAGAGCCCATTGGAATCCCTGCTTGTTCTTGTCGGATTGATCGTGCTGGCCATACCGGTGGCCATCATTGTTTTACTTGTTGGCCATACCCGCCTGCGCCGCCGGGTCGAGCAGCTTGAACAACAACTCCTCTCTCTGGGAGGAGACGACCCCGAGACGCGCTCAGTTCCCACCCGGTCAGAGCCGAGAAAACCGACCGAAAAGCCGGACAAGTCGCCAAAGCCCGCCCCGTGGACCAAGGCCCGACCGTCGCAACCGGCTGCTGAACAGATACAACCTGCCGCCGTTGTGTTTCGCGAAGATCGCTTGTCGGCACTTATGGTCTGGTTGCGGGAGAACTGGTTTTACGCGGTGTCCGCCCTGTCGCTGGCGCTGGCAGGGATTTTTCTCGTTCAATACGGCGTCGAAAACGGGCTATTGCCTCCGTCCGCCCGCGTGATGGCCGCGTTGCTTTTTGGCGCGACGCTGATCGGTGTCGGAGAGGTCATCCGCCGTAAATTCGGTGATGATGAAAGCATAGCGACCGCCTATCTGCCCTCGGTCTTTTCCGGCGCCGGACTGGTCACGCTGTTCGGAGGTATTCTGGCCGCGCGGCAGCTTTATGACCTGATCGGCCCCGAGGCCGCGCTGATGGCAATGATCGCCGTCGCGCTGGTGGGGCTGGTGTTGGGCTGGTTTCACGGCCCGTTGCTGGCCGCCGTTGGATTGATTGGTGCGTTCTCGGCCCCCTTCGTGGTTGGTGGCACATCCGAGAATCCAAGTTGGCTGTATGCCTATTTCTTTGTAATTGCTGTTCTGGGTCTGGGGGTCGACACGGTGCGGCGCTGGGCCTGGATCTCGGTTCTGACCTTGTTTGGGGCCTATACCGCCTGTTTGCTGCTGGTGCTGTCTTCGCCCGTGACCGAGGCCGAGTATCTGATATGCGTGGCGGCGTTGGCTGTGATCGCCATCGCGATTCCGGTCAGGCGGGTTTGGCCCGATCATGGCGGTTCGATGATCAGTGAAATCATCTGGCGTAAAAAGGGCGATGCTTGGCCGGAGTTCCCGACCCGGCTGGGGTTTGGCGCAATCGCTGTCAGCGCCGCAATCGTGGCGCTGCATTGGGCTGACAGCACAGGGGAGTTCTGGTTGGGCGTTACTCTGCTGTCGGGCATGACCCTTGGGTTGATGCTGTGGGGGCAGCGGGCCGAGGCGTTGCAGGATGCTACGGTACTGCCTGCTTTTGGCCTCATCTGGTTTGTCCTGATCCATGGCTGGGACAATGGGAACGTTTTACGTCAGTTCGCCGAGACCTACGCCGAAACGCCCGAGGCCGATTTCCCTTGGGTGGTGACCATCCTGACCTTCCTTGGCGCGGTGATTTCCATTTCTGCGGCGTGGCGGTCGATGCAGGCAAAGACATACACGGCAATCTGGGCCGGGGCGGCGGCGGTTTTTGCTCCGGTTCTGGCCATCGCGCTAGAGATTGGCTGGCATCCCGCCCACGTCATCGGCGCGTACCCCTGGGCTCTGCATGCAATTGCGCTGGGCGTGCTGATGGTCGTTTTTGCCGAACGCTTCGCACGCGTGGATGGCGAGAACCGGATACGCCCGGCGCTGGCCACCTTGTCGGCGCTGTCCTGCCTGACCTTTGCCTGCGTCATCGTACTCAGCTCAGCCGCGCTGACTATTGCACTGGTCGTGATGATTGTTGTGGCGGCAGCGCTTGACCGTAAATTCACGCTGCCCCCAATGAGCTGGTTCATCTGGGCGGGCGTGTTCACCGTCACCGTGCGGCTGGTCCTGACCCCGGGCCTTATCTGGGCCAGTTTTGCGCCGGTGGCTGAGATGGTGCTGGTGTATGGCGGTGCTACCGTAGGTTTTGTGATTGGGTGGCTGCTGCTGCGGCCGTTGAATCGCCCAGTGGCGGGCTTGCTGCTGGAAAGCGCGGCCTGGGCAACCGGGGGCATCCTGCTGTCCCTGCTGCTGGAGCGCTGGCTGCAGAGTTTTGGCCAAGGCAACGCCACCAACAGTCACTGGGGTCTGGGCTTGCTGGCGATCATCTGGTTGCTGCTGGCCTTTGCGCAGGTTCAGCGGTTGGAGTTGGGGGGCAAGCTGAACTACGTGCGCTATGCACTGGCTGCGTTCTTTGCCGGTCATGGCCTGTTGCGTCTGGCGCAGGCGATGGTCGAGGCGAACCCGCTGCTCAACACTATCGCGCCGCCGGTTCTGGGTCCTCCAGTGCTGAACACGCTGGCGGTGGCCTATCTGTTGCCCGCGCTGATCATCGGATTCTCGGTTTGGCGCATCCAAGCAACCCCGCTTTGGCTTAGGCGTGCCAGTTGGGGATTGGTCAGCGTTCTGGCCGCCATGTGGCTGGGGCTGGCGATACGCCATGTCTGGCAGGGGTCTGCGGGGATGTATGAAGGCAATGGCGTGACCCAGCCCGAACTTTACACCTATACCATGGCGCTTCTGGCGATTGGCGCAGCGCTGTTCTACCAGTCGCTGGCACGCCGATCTGACGTGATGCGCAAGGCCGGATTGGTGGTGATCGGGTTGGCTGTGGCCAAGGTGTTCCTGATCGACATTGCTGGCCTTGGCGGGTTGATCCGGGTGTTCTCGCTGCTGGCGCTGGGCCTTGCGCTGGCCGGTCTGGCGTGGCTGAACCGATGGGCCATGCTGCGCCATTCGACGCAGAACCCGGAACCTCTGGACCATTGAGGGCGAGCGTCCTATAAGCGCGGCCATGTATGACCGGATGGCCATCATTATTCGAATTATATCCCCGGCGCTCTGACCCATTGAGACGCCGGGCAAAGGTGTTTGAGACTTCGCACCGACCGCTTCGAGCCATAAGACGACCAGATCATCCAAAGGACGCCCCCAATGTGCGCCGACACGATCCAGACACCTGATTACAAAGACACGCTGAACCTGCCCAAAACAGACTTCCCCATGCGCGCCGGCCTGCCCAAACGCGAGCCTGCATGGCTGGAGCGGTGGGAGACCATCGGCGTCTACGACCGCTTGCGTGAAAAAGAAAACCGCACGCCCTTTACCCTGCATGACGGCCCCCCCTACGCCAACGGCCACCTGCATATCGGCCACGCGCTGAACAAGACGATCAAGGACATGATCGTCCGGTCCCATCAGATGATGGGTCATGATGCGCGCTATGTGCCCGGCTGGGATTGCCACGGCCTGCCGATCGAGTGGAAGATCGAGGAACAGTACCGCAAAAAGGGTAAGAACAAGGACGAGGTGAACATCGTCGACTTCCGTCAGGAATGCCGCAAGTTTGCCGAGGGTTGGATCGACATCCAGCGTGAAGAGTTCAAGCGTCTGGGCATCACCGGCAACTGGCCCGATCCCTACATCACCATGGATTACCACGCAGAGGCAGTGATTGCCGACGAGTTCATGAAGTTCCTTATGAACGGTACGCTCTATCAGGGCTCCAAGCCCGTGATGTGGTCGCCCATCGAGAAGACCGCGCTGGCCGAGGCTGAAGTCGAGTATCACGACAAGGAAAGCTTCACCATCTGGGTGAAGTTCAAGGCCGTGAATGCAGGTGATCTGGATGGCGCGTTTGTTGTTATCTGGACAACGACCCCATGGACCATGCCGTCGAACAAGGCTGTCGTGTATGGCAAGGATATCTCGTACGGCCTGTATGAAGTCATTGGCGCACCTGAAGAATGCTGGGCCAATGTGGGCGATAAATTCCTGTTGGCCGACAATCTGGCCGCCGATGTGCTGGGCCGTGCCCGTCTGAACGACGATCAGTGGAAGCGCGTGCGTGACGTGACCACGGATGAGTTGGCAAATGTCCAGCTGACGCACCCGCTGGCCGGGGCCGAGGGTGGCAATGGTGAATGGGACGACATCCGCGACTTCCGCGCCGCCGATTTCGTGACCGATACCGAAGGTACCGGTTTCGTCCATTGTGCGCCGTCGCACGGTATGGAAGAATTTGAACTCTATCGCGATCTGGGGATGCTCGAGCAGGTCATCACCTATAACGTTATGGATGACGGCTCGTTCCGCGCCGATCTGCCGTTCTTTGGCGGCAAATACATCCTGTCCCGCAAAGGCGGCGAAGGTGACGCCAACAAGGCCGTCATCGACAAGCTGGTCGAGGTTGGCGGGCTGCTGGCACGTGGCAAGATCAAGCACAGCTATCCGCATTCGTGGCGTTCGAAAGCTCCGATCATCTATCGTAACACGCCGCAGTGGTTCGCATCGGTTGACCGCAAACTGGACGATGGCATGGGTGAGATGGGCGACACCATCCGCGAACGAGCCCTGAGGTCCATCGACGAGTTGGTGAAGTGGACACCGCAGACCGGTCGCAACCGCCTTTATTCGATGATCGAGGCGCGCCCGGACTGGGTTCTGTCCCGCCAGCGCGCTTGGGGTGTGCCCTTGACGTGCTTCACCAAGAAAGGCGCCTTGCCGACCGACGCGGAGTACCTGCTGCGTAACGAAGACCTCAACGCCCGTATCAAGGCGGCGTTCGAGAAAGACGGCGCGGATATCTGGTACACTGAAGGCTTCAAAGAGAAGATCCTCGACGGCATCGCCAACCCCGACGACTACGATCAGGTGTTCGACGTGTTGGACGTGTGGTTCGATTCCGGTTCAACCCATGCCTTCGTTCTGCGCGACCGTGAGGACGGGACCGAGGACGGCATCGCTGACGTCTACATGGAGGGTACCGACCAGCACCGCGGTTGGTTCCATTCGTCCATGCTGCAGGCCTGTGGCACCAAGGGTCGTGCGCCGTACCGCAATGTGGTGACCCACGGATTCACGCTGGATGCCAAGGGCAACAAGATGTCCAAATCGCTGGGCAACACCATCGTACCGGAAGAGGTCGTCAAGCAATACGGCGCCGACATTCTGCGCCTTTGGGTAGCTCAGACCGACTATACTGCCGACCAGCGGATCGGGCCGGAAATCCTGAAAGGCACCGCTGACAGCTACCGCCGTCTGCGCAACACCATGCGGTTCATGCTGGGCTCGCTGGCCGACTTCACCGAAGCCGATCGCGTCGCGCCCGAGGACATGCCGCGTCTGGAACGCTGGGTGCTCAGCCGTCTGGCCGATCTGGATGAACAGGTCCGCAAAGGTTATGCGTCCTTCGACTTCCAGGGCGTGTTCAGCGCCGTCTTCACCTTTGCCACGGTCGATCTGTCGTCCTTCTACTTCGACGTCCGCAAGGATGCGCTGTATTGCGACGGCGACAGCCTGCGCCGCCGCGCGGCCCGCACTGTGCTGGATATCCTGTTCCACCGCCTGACCACATGGCTGGCGCCGGTTCTGGTTTTCACAATGGAAGAGGTCTGGCTGGAGCGGTTCCCGGGCGATGATAGCTCTGTGCATCTGGTGGACTTCCCGGACACGCCCGCCGACTGGCGCAACGAGGTGATGGAAACCTACATGGCCAAGGTGCGCCGCGTGCGTCGCGCCGTGACCGCTGCGTTGGAGGTTCAACGCCAGGACAAGGTAATCGGTTCCAGCCTTGAGGCCGCGCCGATCGTGCATGTTGAGGATCAGGAAACCCGCGATCTGCTTGCCACCTTCGACGTGGATGACATGTGCATCACCTCGGGACTGACCGTCACCGGCGACCCGGCCCCGGCCGAAGCCTTCCGCGTACCGGAAATCGACGGTGTCGCGGTGGTGTTCGAAAAGGCCGAGGGCGAGAAATGCCAGCGTTGTTGGAAGATCCTGCCCGATGTTGGCCGACACGCCCATGCAGGCGTCTGTGGACGCTGCAACGAGGCACTGAGCTAAGATCAGACCCCCGGCCATCGGCCGGGGGTTTTTCGTTGCAGTGGCGTCAGCGATCTGAAACGCTGCCCTCATGCCGATGATTGCCGTTGACACTCAGTTTGGTTGCCTTGGGGTTGAAGAAACCGACGGAGCCGTCACGCGTCTTGTGTGGGGTGGCCGGAACGAGGGATCCCAAACGCCCTTATTGCAGGAAGCTGCCGCGCAGTTGACGGCTTATGATCAGGGTCAGCTGGAGCGGTTTGATCTGCCCTACCGCGTGTCCGGCTCAAAATTTCAACAGCAGGTCTGTGACCTGATGTTCGCGATCCCCTTGGGTGAGACCCGCACTTATGGTGATATCGCCAAAGAGTTGGGGCAGCCCCCTCAGCCCGTGGGGCAAGCCTGCGGAGCCAACCCGATCCCGGTCATCATCCCCTGTCACCGGGTGCTGGCGGCCAACGGGCTGGGCGGCTTTTCTGGCGACGGAGGGGTTGAGACCAAGGTGGCCTTACTGCGCCATGAACGGGCGGCGGGCCTGCTGATCTGACGGGCGGAATTCTATTGCAATCCGGTTGCTTGAAGCCCAACTTGTATCAGACAGAGAATTCAAAGGACCGCATTGCATGACCGCCCAAACAGACCCGGCCGCCCGCAAGAAGGCCATTATTGACCGACTGATGTCGCTGGAAGAGCAGGAACTGGCAACCGCCCAGGCGCATTACGACGCCTTCCTGAAGGATTCCCAGTTGGATGACCGGGAAGGGCATGACAAGGATGATATAGCTGCCTCGCGCGAGAATGCGGATCTGGCGGCAGCCTTTGATGCACCCGTGCATGCCCATCACGCCAAGATCGACGTGATCGAAAACACCGATTTCAGTGTGACTGACACGGTGCAGCCCGGTGCTGTGGTCAAGTTCAACAACCGTCGCTTTGTCGTTTGCGTTTCAACCACGCGGTTTGATGTGGACGGCAAAACCTATATGGGGATCTCAACCCAAAGCCCGATCTATCTGGCCATGATTGGCCTGCAAGAGGGTGACGTCTTTACCCATAACGGCACTGAGTTCGAGGTTCAGGAGGTCCTGTAACCCGTGCTTTTGCGCTGCGGTATGATCTGCTGTGCAATCCCCGCCGACACCAGATAGAGGCTGGTAATCACCAGACCCCAATGCGCCCAGCTTTCGGGGTGGAAATCGACCCAGGCGGCCCAGCCGGCAAAGAAGGTCCAGGCAAATGCCATGGGCAGCGATACGACGCGCCAGCGTTCGGTGCGGACGGGGTGGATGAATTTCAGTGGCAGGAACATTGCGACGGACAGCAGTGACACCAGCAGCAGGATGACCCAGAAATTGGGCTCGAGCGCGAAGATAACGATCACGAACATGTTCCAGCATCCGGGAAAGCCGGAAAAGGAGTTGTCCTTTGTTTTCATGCGCGTATCGGCGAAATACATGGCGCTTGCAAAGGTGATGACGATGATCGCGAACCAGCCGGTCCATCCGTCCATCAACCCGGATTTGAACAGCGCAAAAGCCGGGATGAACACATAGGTCAGGTAGTCGATGATCAGGTCCAGCAGCACGCCATCAAACTCGGGCGCGTTCTTCTTGACGTGATAGTGCCGGGCCAGGGGGCCGTCGATGCCGTCCACGATGAACGAGACAACCAGCCACAGGTACATCAGGCTCCATTTCTCTTCGACAGCGGCCAGCATGGCCAGCATCGCAAAAACGGCGCCGGTGGCTGTAAAGAGATGGACGCAAAGAGCTTTGAATCTGAGGGTCATGCGGGTGTCATGACCGATGCGTTCACCAGATGCAAACCAAAAGCCGAACTAAGATGAACGGCTGACGCCACGATGCGTGAACATCACGCCTTGGGGTGGGAGCGGTTATAGACCTCCATCAACCGGGCGGTATCGACGGCTGTGTAGGTCTGAGTGGTTGAGAGCGACGCATGACCCAGCAATTCCTGAATGGCGCGCAGGTCGCCCCCGGCGGACAGAAGGTGGGTGGCAAAGCTATGCCGCAAAGCGTGCGGCGTGGCCGTGGCAGGCAGGCCAAGTTGCATTCGCGCCTTGGCCATGACGCCCTGAATTGCCCGCGGGTTCAGCGCCCCGCCCCGCACACCTCGGAACAGGGCCTTGTCCTTGTCCTGCGGATGAGGGCACAGTTGCAGATACCGATCCACTGCCGCGCGGGCCGTGGGCAGGACGGGCACGATCCGCTCTTTGTCGCCTTTGCCGACGATTCGCAGGGTCTCAGGCAGAGGCACGTCGGCGCCGGTAAGGGACAGGGCTTCGGAGATACGCAACCCGCAGCCGTAAAGCAGTGTGACTACGGCCACATCACGGGCCGCGACCCAATCGTTGGTCGACTGTAGTTCGACTGTCTCGATCATGGCGCGGGCGGCGTCTTCGGCCAGCGGGCGGGGCAGCTTCTTGGTGAATTTCGGCGCGCGGGTGGACAGGACGGCTGTGGGCTCAAAACCTTCACGCTCAGACAGCCAGCGGTAAAAGCTTTTGACGGCAGAGAGTTTACGCGCCAGAGACCGTGCGCCCACGCCCGAGGCCCGTTGATCGGCCATCCAGGCGCGCATGTCCGAGACGGTGATCCGCGCGAGTGCCGCCAATCCCTGCCGTTCGCTGTGGTGCAGCGTCATGAAGGACAGGAAATCGGTGACATCACCTCGGTAGGCGGTCCGTGTATTCTCGGACCGCCCGGCCAGTGCCCCCAGACTGTCGAGCCAATGCTGTAGCGCATCGCGGCAGGCTGGGGAGATCAGGCTCACGACAGCCAGTGGCGCATCGAGCGTTCGAACACGCCAGCGAAGAAAGACAGCAGATCGGTGCCCAGTTGCGGAGAGAAGTGGTTGGCGTCTTTGGCGCCCATGACGATCATGCCGGGCAGGCGGCCCTCACCCAAATTCAGCCTCAGACAGGCTTCGGATCGAAGCTGACCTGCCATGGTGCCGAATACCCGGGGGTCGGCTTGTGCAATCGGGCGCAGGACAACTTGCCGTGCCGGTCCGCCGCGGTCCTGACTGAGATAGGCATCGACGGCACCCGGTTCGACCACGGTCAGCACACCGCCCAGCTTTTCGATGGCGGGGTCTTCCTGCCGTACAGTGGTTTCCAGGACCAGAGTGATGTGGTCCACCCGCAGGATATCGGCAATTTCACCGCCGAGCGTGGCCAGAAAATTCTCGAAATCAACGGGTTCCAGCAGGCGGAGGATGGCGCGATGCACCTGATTGGTGCCAGCGAGGTTCTCATACGCCGCCGCAATGACCGAGCGGTGCGTGTCCTCGAGGCGGTCCAGCCGCGCCTCGAGTCGCTGCATGGCGATGCCGCGCAGGTCGATGACATTGTCACCGCGCGCCTCTTCATTGGCGGCCACCAGCGCCTGCATCAGATCCTTGTCGTCCAGCACGGCGTCTGGTTCGGCCAGAATCGCGGCGCGTAGATTGTCCTTGAGTTTGGTGTTGCTGCTCATGTCCCGTCCGGTCTTTTTTTGTTGGCGGGTATATAACACGGAATGCGGCATTTGCCTTGGGAAAAATGCAGGCAAAAGTGGATTTCATATAGGCATGTGTCAGAAAGGCTCCCGCCTGCAAGGCCCTGATCAAAAGATCAGGTTTTGCTGTTGGGCCGGGCGCGGCGCCTGGCGGCGCCACGCGGTCGCGCATGGGCTCAGAGGATTTTCTGACCGGTCTTGGCCCAGTCTGCCAGGAAGGTTTCCAAGCCCTTTTCGGTCAGCGGGTGGTCGGCCAGTTTCTTGATCACGGCGGGTGGGGCGGTGATCACGTCGGCACCGATACGGGCGCTGTCGGTCACGTGATTCACGGTGCGGATCGATGCGGCCAGTATTTCGGTTTCAAATCCGTAGTTGTCATAGACCTGACGGATATCGGCGATCAGTTCCATGCCGTCCATGTTAATGTCATCCAGACGACCGATGAAGGGCGATATAAAAGATGCGCCCGCCTTGGCGGCCAGAATTGCCTGGTTGGTCGAGAAGCAAAGCGTCACGTTGACCATCTGGCCTTCGTCGGTCAGCGTCTTGCAGGCTTTCAGACCGGCCCAGGTCAGCGGAACCTTGACGGCGATATTTGGCGCGATCTTGGCCAGCTTGCGACCTTCGGCGATCATGTCGTCAGCCTCGGTCGCGACCACTTCGGCCGAGACGGGGCCATCGACCAGATCACAGATTTCTTTGGTTACTTCCAGAATGTCGCGGCCCGACTTCAGGATCAGTGACGGGTTGGTGGTCACACCATCTACCATGCCCAGATCGTTCAGTTCGGCGATGGCGTCGATTTCGGCGGTGTCTACGAAGAATTTCATGAGGGCAGTCCTTTGATGGGTTGGCCTTGGTCGCGGATGGCTTTACCTCAAAGAGACCCATGCTGGAACCCCCTGCGAAGGATATGCCGTGAGCGCTAACGGATTTTTCGACCAAGGAGAGCTGGTTGCGGTGCTGACAACGCAACCGCTGGACCGGACGTTGGATTATAAAGCGCCCGAGGGTGGGTGCTTTTTGGGGGCGTATGTCGAAGTGCCTTTGGGACCGCGCAAGGTGCTGGGCGTGGTTTGGGGGCCGGGGCAGGGTGGCTTTGATCTGAGCAAGGCTCGGTCGATAATTCGCGTGCTTGAGGTCGCGCCAATGCGCGAAGAAATGCGGCTGTTTTTGGGTAAGGTTGCCGACTACACGCTGACGCCGATGCCCGCGATGTTGCGGCTGGCGACGCGTGCGCCGGGGTTGGGTGATCCGCCGTCGATGCGCAAGATTTACCGACTGGGAAGTGGTGAACCTGACCGGATGACCGACGCGCGCACCCGCGTGCTTGAGGTGCTGCGCGATTATGGTGGGCTGGCGTTCACTTTGAAGGAACTGGCCGAGCAGGCGGGCGTGACCTCTTCGGTCGTTAAAGGGTTGGTCAGGCAAGGCGCAGTTCGGGAAGAAGACAGTCCAAGAGACTTGCCCTATCCGCATCTGGATCCGGATTTGCCGGGCAAGACGCTGACTGAAGATCAAGCTGCGGCGGTTGCGAAACTGCAGCAAGGTCAGCGATCCGGGGATTATGGAACGACGCTGCTTAAGGGCGTGACGGGTTCGGGCAAAACCGAAGTGTACCTGGAAGCGGTGGCTGAGGCGCTACGCATGGGGCGTCAGGCGCTGGTACTGCTGCCAGAGATCGCTTTGACGGCGGAATTCCTGACGCGGGTCGAGGCGCGGTTTGGTGCGCGCCCGGCTGAGTGGCATTCGGGTGCCACAATGACCGAACGCCGCCGGGTCTGGCGGATGGTCGGGCAAGGGGATGCGCAAATGGTGATTGGTGCACGGTCGGCGCTGTTTCTGCCGTTTCGCAATCTGGGGTTGGTGGTGGTCGATGAAGAACACGACACCTCTTACAAACAGGAAGACGGTGTGCATTACAGTGCCCGCGACATGGCGGTGCTGCGATCGGCAATCTGCGGCGCGCGGGTGATCCTGGCAAGTGCGACGCCCTCGCTGGAAAGCTGGGCCAATGCCGAGGCGGGTAAGTACGAGAGGCTCGACCTGACCTCGCGCTTTGGCGCGGCGGTGCTGCCCGAGATGAAGCCCATCGACATGCGCGCCGAGCAGATGCAGCCGGGGACGTGGATTTCTCCGTCTCTGCGGCAAGCGGTGCGACAGCGGATCGAACGCGGCGAGCAATCGCTGCTGTTCATCAACCGCCGGGGATATGCGCCGGTGACGCTGTGCCGGGCGTGTGGCGAGCAGATTGCTTGCGATCATTGCGATGCGCGGATGGTTGAGCACCGGTTCCTGAAGCGCCTGATGTGCCACCAATGCGGCGAGACCAAGCCAATGCCTGAAGCCTGTCCGTCTTGCGGAGTTGAGGGCAAGCTGGCCCCGGTCGGGCCGGGCATTGAACGGCTGGCGGAAGAGGCCGAGGCTACTTTTCCCGAAGCCAAGATCGCGATGCTCAGCTCCGATTTGTTTGGTTCAGCGCGTGCGCTAAAAGCCAAGATAGAGGAAATTGCCGAGGGTGATGCGGATATCGTCATCGGCACGCAACTGGTCGCCAAGGGGCATAACTTTCCCAAACTGACTCTGGTTGGCGTGATTGATGCCGACCTCAGCCTGCATGGTGCCGATCTGCGCGCCGCCGAGCGGACGTTCCAACTTATGCGGCAGGTCGCGGGCCGCGCGGGACGGGCGGACAAACCGGGGCAAGCGTTGCTGCAGACATTTCAGCCGGAACATCCGGTGATCCGGGCCATTCTGTCAGGCGATGAAGAGGGGTTCTGGAAAGCCGAGGCCGCCGGACGGCAGGCCGCCGGAGTGCCACCTTATGGGCGCATGGCCGGGATCGTGCTGTCGGGCCCAGAGGTCGGGCCGGTTTTTGATATTGGCAACGCCATGGCCCGCAACGACGCACGTCTGCGCGATATTGGCGCACAGGTTTTCGGCCCGGCCCCGGCGCCGATTGCGCGTATTCGGGGGCGTCACCGCGTGCGCCTGTTGGTCAAGGCTCCCAAGGGTGCCCCCATTCAGGACGCCATCGCCCGCTGGATCGCGCCATTGCGCCTTAAAGGTGATATCCGCCTGACCATCGATATCGACCCGCAAAGTTTTTACTGACCTCTGCATCCATGCAGAGTCGATGTGCGCCCACCATCTCGCCAAATCAAGAAAATGGGCGTAGAGGGAGTCCCATGCTGAAACCCATGCCGTTGTCCGAGGCGCAAAGCCTGCCGTTCTGGCGCCGTCCCATTACGCTCTTGTTCGTGATGGCGCTGACCATGCCCATTGCCTTCAACGCGTGGAGCGCCCTGCTGAACAACTTCGTTATTGAAGTCGCTAGTTTCGACGGCGCCGATATCGGGCTGTTGCACACGGTGCGCGAGATTCCGGGCTTTCTGGCCATCGGCGTGATCGCCGTGATCATCTTCGTGCGCGAGCAGGTGCTGGCAATGATCTCGCTCATGATGCTGGGCGTGGCGACGGCGGTGACGGCGTGGTTCCCTAGCCTGGGCGGACTATTGTTCGTGACCTTGTTCAGCTCGATCGGCTTCCACTACTACGAAACGGTGAACCAGTCACTGCAGTTGCAATGGCTGCCTAAAGATCGCGCGCCACAAGTTTTGGGGTGGCTGGTGGCAATGGGCTCGGCGGCGACGGCGGTTGTTTATGGCCTGATTGTGCTGACATGGGACCGGTTCGATTTGTCCTACAACTTCGTGTTCATGGCCGCAGGTGGGGTGACGGCATTGCTGGCGCTGTTCTGTCTGGTGGCCTATCCGCAATTCAACGCGCCCACGCCACAGACCAAGAAGCTGATCCTGCGCAAACGGTACTGGCTGTACTACGCGCTGCAATTCATGGCTGGTGCGCGGCGGCAGATTTTCGTCGTTTTTGCGGGCTTCATGATGGTCGAGAAATTTGGTTTTGAAGTGCACGAGCTGACCAGTCTCTACCTTATCAACCTGGTGATCAACATGGCGGCGGCCCCAATGTTGGGCAAAGCGGTGTCGATGTTCGGTGAACGCCGCACACTGATTTTTGAATACACGGGTCTGGCAATTGTCTTCGCAGCTTATGGCGGTATCTACTGGTTCGGCTGGGGCGTTCTGCTGGCGGCAATCCTTTATGTGATCGACCATGTTCTCTTTGCTCTGGCACTGGCGTTGAAGACCTATTTCCAGAAGATCGCTGACCCGGCCGATATCGCACCGACAGCGGCGGTGGCCTTTACTATCAACCACATCGCGGCCGTCTTCCTGCCCGCACTGCTGGGCCTGCTCTGGGTGGTGTCGCCTGGTGCGGTCTTTGGGTTGGCCGCTGCGATGGCGATGGTATCGCTGGCCCTGTCATTTCTGATCCCGCGCCACCCCGAGCCCGGTAATGAGACCATTCTGTCGAAATACGCTCCGGCTCCGGCCGAATAGGCGCAAATGCTTGACCTTACCGGGCCCACGCCCTAGGCGCTGTCTCGACTGAGACAGGAGGCCCCCATGCCCACATTTACCGCGCTTACCACACTGACCGGCAAGAAAGCCGCCGAAGGTCTGGGCGAAGCGATGGAGCGTCTGGCCCCGGAACCCACCGGCGTCGGCGTGTTCGAGGTCGAGGATGGCTCGGGCCTGTGGGAAGTTGGCGGCTATTTCACCGAAACTCCGGACGAAACTGCACTGGCCGTTCTGGCGGTCGTGTTCGAGGCAAAGCCCTTTGTCGTCTCGGAACTGCCTGAAACCGACTGGGTTGCCCATGTGCGTCGCGAACTGGCTCCGGTCGAAGCTGGCCGGTTTTTTGTTTACGGCAGCCATGACGCAGACAAACTGCCCGAGGGGCGCATCCCGCTGCTGATCGAGGCCGCGATGGCCTTTGGCACTGGCCATCACGGTACCACGCTGGGTTGCCTCAAAGCGCTGGATTATCTGCTGGATGACGGGTTTGCGGCGACCAAAGTGGCCGATATCGGCTGCGGCACCGCGGTTTTAGCGATGGCGGCCGCGCGGGTCTGGAACGGCAACATCATCGCCAGCGACATCGATCAGGTTGCGGTGGATGTGGCCGAGGCGAACCTGAAGGCCAACGGCATGTCCGGGCAGGTGAATTGCGTTGAAGCCGCCGGTTTCGACCACCCTGACCTGCAGTCTCATGCCCCGTACGATCTGATTTTTGCCAATATTCTCAAAGGCCCGCTGGTGGCCTTGTCCCCCGAAATCGCAGCGAATCTGCGGGGTGAGGGATATGCGATCCTGTCGGGAATCCTCAATGAACAGGCCGATGATGTGAACTCGATTTATTCGCAAAACGGGTTCAATCTGGTCAGAAGTGACGAAATTGGTGAATGGACGACGCTAATTATGCGCAATAAGGGCCGAAATTAGGCCATTTCCGGAACTTCAATAGATTTTTGCCTCTTTTTTGTCGCAATCTGTAATTACCGTCATGACGTGGTTACGGGGGCGGTTTTTGGAGGCTGCCATGACGGGAAAACAACTAGAATTCGATCAGCGTGTTCATCGCTTGAACAAAAAACACGCCAAGCTGAGCCGAGGCTATCGCGCGACGATGCGAAAGGATGGCCTTGTGGTCATGAAACCGCAGCGGGTTAAGTCCGCGGTTCCGGTAAAGGCGCTTTTTGGGTGCCTTCTGGGCCTATTTGCGTTCAAGGTCTTTCTGCTGGCAAGCTTGGGCGCTTCGGCCTATCAGTTTCGTGTCGACAGCCTGGCGCAGGGAACATCTGTTGAACAGGCTGGTGCATGGGTGATGCAGATTGATCCGGTATCCGAGTTTCTTGCGGCCCAGATCAGCGGTTTCCTTCACTAAACCGATCAGCTTTGACGAGAAACGCCACGCATCGTGAAATGCGCGGCGTTCTTTTTTGTGCCCCAGAGGAGAATGGGGCGAGTGAGTGGTGCTCGTCTCTTAGCGACGACCTTCTGCGACGAAGTCAATATCACCGCGGCACATACCGATATCTTCCAGTTCACGATCCGTCAGACCGCTCAGCACGTTGCGTGTTACGCGGGCGTCGTTCCATTCAACAACGGCGTTCACGACCGATGCGAAAGTTACGCCGATACGGCCGACGAGGCCGAATGAGCCAGTGGTGGTGCGAGTGGTGTCGAGTGCAGCCATATCCTGTTTCCTTCTGGTTAGAGTTTAAACTTTTGATCTTCCGATCTGAGCGGCATTTAGTCTTGTCTATGTGGCCGCACAAGTGCGGAAATTGCATGTGTCCTATGCGTTTTTTGCAAGGGTGTTGAATCCTTAAAAACCGTTAATTTATAGGCCATTAGGTGTTCATAAAACGTGTCGAATTCAGACTTTCTGCGGTCGTAAACAGGCCGTTTTGTCGCCCCTGAGACAGGTGTGTCGTTTTCAGGCGCAGGGTCAATTCGCTTGGAATATGTTCACGCTTCGTGCTAATCCGAAAGAAAGATTACAAAAACCCGAGCAGGCTGAGGCGAAATATGCGAATTCTGGGCATTGATCCGGGGCTCAGGACCCTGGGATGGGGCGTCATCGAATCGCATGGCAGCCGCCTTAGCCATGTGGCCAACGGCTTGTGCAAGTCAGATGGGGACGATTTGGGTGAACGGTTGTTGTCGCTGCACAATCAGATCGTCGAGGTTATCGCCGAATATCAGCCCAATCAGGCCGCCATTGAACAAACCTTCGTCAACAAGGACGGGGCCGGAACGCTGAAACTGGGTCAGGCGCGCGGCGTGGCGCTGTTGACATTGGCACAGGCGGGTTTGCCCGTGGGGGAATATGCACCCAACCGGGTCAAGAAAACGGTCGTGGGTGTTGGTCACGCCGAGAAAGAGCAGATCCTTCACATGGTCAAACTGCAATTGCCGGGCTGTCAGCCCAAAGGGGCGGATGCGGCGGATGCTCTGGCGATTGCCATCTGTCACTCGTATTACGGCACAGCGCCCCGGGCGCGGATGAAAGAGGTGCGGGCATGATTGGAAAACTGACAGGGCGGCTGGATTATCGGGCAGCTGATCACGTGCTGATCGACGTCCGCGGGGTCGGTTACATCGTGTATTGCTCGGACCAGACCATGGCGGCGCTGCCGGGTGTGGGTGAGGCAGTCTCGATCTACACCGACATGGTTGTGCGCGAAGACTTGATGCAGCTTTATGGATTCCTGTCGCTGGTCGAGAAGGAATGGCATCGCCTGTTGTGCTCGGTTCAGGGGGTTGGTGCCAAGGTCTCACTGGCCATTCTGTCGGCGCTGGGGCCGGACGGGGTCAGCCGGGCGATTGCTTTGGGCGACTGGGGTGCGGTGAAGGCGGCCAAGGGGGTCGGTCCGAAGACGGCGCAGCGGATCGTGCTGGACCTCAAGGATAAGGCGCCGGGCGTGATGGCCATGGGCGGAACTGTGACCGAGGCGATGGACGGACCTGCCCTTGAGGTTCTGGAAGCGGCGGAACCTGCACCGGCGCCCAATCGGGCAGCGAGGCCGACTTCGGGGTCTGCGGCAGCTTCGGCAGGTGCACTGTCGGCCTTGTCCAATTTGGGGTATGGACCATCTGACGCCGCCTCTGCCGTGGCCGAAGCGGCGGCCAGTCTGCCGGATGCCGGTGAGGCAGATCTGATCCGCGCGGCGCTGAAATTGCTTGCACCGAAAGGGTGACTGAATGGTAGACGCCGATCCCACCCTGCGCCCGGACCCGCTGCCCGAGGACAATGACCGCGCCTTACGCCCGCAAGGGCTGGATGAGTTCATCGGCCAGGCCGAAGCGCGAGCGAATCTGCGCGTGTTCATCCAATCCGCCCGGCAAAGGGGTGAGGCGATGGACCATACACTGTTCCATGGTCCTCCGGGTCTGGGTAAGACGACGCTGGCGCAAATCATGGCGCGTGAGTTGGGGGTGAATTTCCGCATGACCTCGGGCCCCGTGCTGGCGAAGGCGGGTGATCTGGCGGCAATCCTGACCAACCTGGAATCGCGGGATGTTCTGTTCATCGACGAGATTCATCGCCTGAACCCTGCGGTCGAAGAGGTTCTGTATCCGGCGATGGAGGATTTCGAGCTGGATCTGGTGATCGGCGAAGGCCCTGCTGCACGCACGGTTCGGATCGAGCTGCAACCCTTCACGCTGGTCGGAGCGACCACACGGATGGGTCTGCTGACCACGCCGCTGCGCGATCGGTTTGGCATTCCGACACGGCTGCAATTTTATACAGTCGATGAGCTGCACGAGATCGTCACCCGTAACGCGCGCAAGCTGAGTGCGCCTGCGGATCATGATGGTGCACGGGAGATTGCGCGCCGCTCGCGCGGGACGCCACGGATTGCAGGGCGGCTGCTGAGGAGGGTCGTCGATTTCGCCATTGTAGAAGGCGATGGTCGGATTACCCGCGAACTGGCCGACGGGGCTTTGACGCGGTTGGGCGTGGACATTCTGGGTTTGGACGGAGCGGACCGGCGGTATTTGAAATTGATCGCCGAGAACTATGCGGGTGGACCGGTGGGGATTGAGACCTTGTCGGCTGCGCTGTCGGAAAGCCGGGATTCGCTGGAAGAGGTGATTGAGCCCTATCTGTTGCAGCAGGGGCTGATCCAACGCACGCCGCGTGGCCGGATGCTGGCGCAAAAGGCTTGGACGCATCTGGGGATGGCCGCGCCACGGGGGCAAAGCGATCTGTTTGGTTGAAGACCGACGTCAGAGATTTTATGCCTTCGGCGAGAATATTTTCGAAAAGATGAAGGATTGGGCGTGACCCCTGAAGACATCCAGGCTTTGTTCACCCGCGAAAGTGGTGAGTTTCTTTTCGCGCGTTGGGGGCGGCCTATCGTGCCCATCGTCTTTGGTGTTCAGGACGAAACTCTGTCCACCGTCAAGGGCGCCTTCGAAGCCGTTGTGGCGTTGGCCGGGCACAAGATGGCCGAGACCGACGCGGAACTTGGCGCCAATTGCATGGTCTTTTTCTTCCGCGACTGGCAGGAGTTGCTGGAGGTTCCCGATCTTGATCGACTAATCCCAGATCTGGCGCCTCTGGTGGATCGGTTGGTCGCTGCGGATGCCAACCAGTACCGCATCTTTCGGTTTGAAGAAGACGGCGCAATCCGCGCAGCCTTCGTTTTCCTGAGAATGGACAAGGAGCTTTCAAAGGTACCGGCTGAGGCGCTGGCACTCAGTCAGGTGGTGCAGACGGTTTTGCTTTGGTCGGATACCGCGTTTCGGTCTCAATCGCCGCTGGCGGTGGCCAGTGGCGCAACCGTCCTGCGCCCCGACATCGCCGAACTGATCCGGGCGGCCTATGATCCGGTTCTGCCGGGGGCGGCACAGGACGCGTCTCATGCGTTGCGGCTGTTTGCCCGGATGAAACCGTTGCAATAGCGTCAGGCGGGCGGTTTGTTCGCCTGATGAAACGCTCCGATCAGGGCATTCCCCGTCTCGAAGAAAGCGTCCGCCCCGATCAGATCGGTGATCCTGTAGCGGTCGAGTTCCTTTCGGACATTGGGTTCGACCAGCAAAAAAACCAACCGGATGTCCCTGGATGTCAGCAGGTAGTGGATGCTGCGCAGCGTATAGCCTGCTGTAAAGTCGATATCATCCACAGCAGAGGCTTCGATGCAGAACCAGCGCAACGGCGGGTCGCTTTGATCCACGATTGCCGCGACCTCGTCCGAAAGGCGCTGGGTGTTGGCGTAGTACAGGCTGTGGGAAAAGCGATAGATCACAAGACCCGGTTCAAATTGGTTAGGTGTGGTGATGGGTTTCGACCGCCAGCCGCCTTCGTCGCTTTTGACGATCACAGCATTCTTGGGGCGGTAGCCGCGGCGCGTGTGGTCGATCAGCGACAGGACCATCGCAAAGATGATCCCTTGCTCAACGCCAACCAGAACCACCACGGCGGCGGTGGCAATTGCGATCCAGAACTCGGACCGGGCCTGTTGGTATATGGCGGCAAGGCCTTTGATGTCGATCAGTTTGAGGCCAATCAGGAACACCACAGCCGACAGTGCCGCGTTCGGCAGGAACGCAAGCGGGCCGGTCAGAAACAGGATCACCACCAGCACAATCGCAACCGTCGTCAGTTGCGCGATCTGGCTGCGGCCTCCGGCGCTCGCCACCATCTCGGTTTTGGTGGGGCTGCCATTTACCACGAAGGTCCCGGTGAAGGCTGCGCCCAGATTGGCCAGCCCCAGCCCGACAAGATCGGTGTTCTCGCTGAACTTGTCTTCGTATCGTGCAGCATAGGCACGCGAGGTCGCCGCACTTTGCGCCAGTATCACCACAAAAATCGACAGCGCGGTGGGCGTCAGTTGCTTGAACAGGGCCCAACTCCAATCCACATCCGGGATCGACAAGGCGGGGAGGCCGCCGGGCACCGTGCCCAGTACGCCAATGCCGGATGCGTTGAATTGAAAGGTCCAACTGCACAGAATGACGCCCAATATGGCGAACAATGGCCCCGGAACTTTGGACGATAGCCGTCTGCATCCAAGGACAACCGCCAGCACGGCCACGGATACGGCAACCGTTGGCCAATGCGTCCGGCCGTAGTGTTGCGCGACGTCCCTGAGCTTGGCAATCGTACCGTGGCCGGTACCTTCGATCCCCAGCATTCCGGGAATTTCGCCGGTGGCCACCTGTATGCCCACGCCTGTCAAAAAACCGACCAGTACCGTGCGTGACAGGAAATCCGCCAGAAACCCAAGGCCGACAAGCCGCGCTGCGATCAACAGCAGCGCTGCCATCAACGCCAACAGCGAAGCCAGCGCGAGGTATTCCGACGATCCGGAGACCGCCATGCCCGCCAGCGCCGACGCTGTGATCGCCGCGGTGGCTGAATCCGCCCCTACCACAAGATGGCGAGACGACCCGAACAGTGCGAACAGAGCCATCGGGATCAGGATCGTATACAACCCCGTTACCACAGGGGTTCCCGCGATCTTGGTGTAGCCCATGACCTCGGGGATCGCGAGGCAGGCGAAGGTCAGTCCGGCCAGAACTTCGGTCGGCAAGGCAGAGTGGTTGAGCGGCAGGATGCCCTGCAGGATGGGAAGCGGAAATCTGCCCTCTTTTTCGTGGGGTTCTGCCATTCAATCACCTGTTACATTCACATCCCAATTTTGGCAGGTTAGTCGGCATGGGGCGGGATTTCGATACCGAGGACCGTGTAAGCTGAAATTTGTAGTCTCGCGGGGATTGCACGGCCGCTGATGCACGTGCATCTGTTGAAGGTGCGGCTCGCCCCGAGCCGGACGATTAAAGCTGATAAATTGACCGGATGTGTGACCATGGCCGAAGGCACCGAAGCGCAAGACACGCATATCTACCAAGTCCGAGTTTACTATGAAGACACCGACATGGGCGGAGTGGTCTATCACGCAAACTATCTGAAATACATCGAACGTGCCCGGTCAGACTATGTGCGTCGATTAGGCAACGACCAGAATGCCATGCGCGACGGCGGCGTTGTCTGGGTCATTCGGCGGATCGAGGCGGACTATCTGGCAACGGCTAAGTTCGAGGATGAACTGACCATCGAAACCCGCTTCCTCTCCCGCTCAGGTGTGCGACTGACTATGGGGCAGCTGATAAAGCGGGGCGATACCGAGATTTTTCGCGCCACGGTCACCGCAGTTTGCATGAATGCGCAGGGCAAACCGGTGCGACTTCCGGCAGAGATTCGCGCATTATTGTAACAAATTGCGGCGTGGGGGTGGTTCTGTTGGCTTTTCAGGACCATCTGAGTTAGCGTTTGGCAAAACAAGGCCAAACCAACGGCCATCAGGCAAAAAAGAGCAGGTTCATGGAAGCTGAAACGCTGGCGCTGGCGCAGGAGATCGATTTCTCCATGTGGGGGCTGTATGCCCGCGCGACATTTATCGTCAAACTGGTGATGCTGATGCTGGTTGGCGCATCGATCTGGTCATGGGCGATTATAATTCAGAAACTGATCAACTACCGCGCGGCCCGTCGTGAGGCACAGGGATTTGATGAGAATTTTTGGTCCGGAAACCCTCTGGACGAGCTGTTCGAACAGATTGGTACCCAGCCCGATGGCAGTTCTGAAAAAATCTTTGCCGCCGGCATGATCGAATGGCGGCGGTCTCATCGCACCGATGGCGGGCTAATTGCAGGGGCCACGGCGCGGATCGACCGTTCGATGGACGTGGCAATCGCGAAAGAGGCCGAGACGCTGCAAAAAGGCTTGCCCATCTTGGCCACGGTCGGTTCCACCGCGCCTTTTATCGGCCTGTTCGGCACCGTCTGGGGCATCATGAACGCCTTTATCGAGATTGCCGAACAACAAAATACGAACCTTGCCGTTGTGGCCCCCGGTATTGCCGAGGCCCTGCTGGCTACCGGTCTGGGCCTGCTGGCCGCGATCCCGGCGGTGATTTTCTACAATAAGCTCAGCGCGGATAGCGACCGGATCGTGAACGGCTACGAAGCCTTTGCCGACGAGTTCGCCACCATCCTGTCGCGACAGCTGGACAGCTGACATGGGTGCGGCGGTTCAGCAAAACGGCGGCGGGAATGGGCGCAGACGCGGGCGGCGTCGCGGGCGCGCTCAACCCATGGCCGAGATCAACGTAACGCCATTTGTGGACGTCATGCTGGTGTTGTTGATCATCTTCATGGTGGCGGCCCCGCTGTTGACCGTCGGGGTGCCGGTCGATTTGCCGAAAACGGCGGCCAGCGCCTTGCCCGGTGACAACGAAGAACCCCTGACCGTAACGCTGACTGCGGATGGCCGGGTGCAGATTCAGACCACGGATGTTGTGCGTGGGGAACTGATTGGCAAGCTGAGCGCCATCGCGTCCGAGCGCAGCAGTGACCGCGTGTTCCTGCGGGCCGACGGAGCGATCCCTTATGCCCAAGTGATGCAGGTCATGGGCGCGCTGAACGCAGGTGGGTTTTCCAATGTGGGCCTGGTGACAGACACCGGCGGGCCGACACTGGAAGAAGGTGGAGAGTGAGGCCGCGCGGTGGATACCGGCACCAAGATCTCGGCAATCGCCCACGTCGTTTTGATTGGATGGGCCTTTTTCGGCGGTACGTTCCGGTCCGAACCCCTGCCTATGGCGGTGCAGGAGGTGTCGGTGGTCACGGGTGAGCAATTCGCAGCGATGACCGCGCAGCGTGACGTTCCCGAGGTGCCGACCCCGACCGCCTTGCAACAGCCCGAAACCCCCGAGGAAGAACTGACCCCGCCGACCCCGGTGGAAGAGGAACTGACCCCTCCCGAGGTTGTGACACCCCCGGAACCAGAGCCCGAACTGGTGCCCGATCCGGTAGAAACCCCGCCCGAACCCGAAGTGGTCGAGGAACCCCCGACACTGGAACAGCCCGAACCTGTAACTGAAGTGTTGCCGGTGCCTCCGGGCCCCGAGGCGCAGCCGAGCCCAGCCGACAAGGTGGCCCCGGAACCCATCGCGCCGCCGCCGCCCGAGGCGCAGCCGGATGAGGTGGAAACACCCGCCGTGTCGCTGGATGAAGGTGCCGAAACCCAAGAGGAACAGCAGGATCAGACCGCCCCGGAAGAGGCGACCGATGAAATCGTAACCGAGGCCGAAGAGACCAAGGACAACGCCCCGCGCACCTCTCCGCGGCCGCGGGTGCGGCCAAACCGGCCTGCACCTCCGGCCCAGCCCGAAGTTGCCGAGGAACAGGACCCGACCCCGCCCGAGCCAGCGCAGAGCGACACCGCAATTGATGATGCCCTGGCCGAGGCGTTGGGGCAGGGCAGCGAACCCTCTGGCCCGCCGTTGACCAGCGGTGAAAAAGACGCCATGCGTCTGGCCGTGTCGCAGTGTTGGAACGTGGGGTCTTTGTCCACAGATGCACTGCAAACAGTTGTGGTTGTAGGCTTTTCACTCACACCTGACGGCAAGGTCATGGGGAACAGCCTGCGTATGATCGACAGCTCTGGGGGCACTGCAACGTCTGCAAAACAGGCCTATGAGGCTGCCCGGCGGGCAATATTGCGCTGTGGGGCCAGAGGGTATGACTTACCTGCTGACAAATATGCTCAGTGGAAGGATATTGAGATTACATTCAATCCCGAGAGGATGCGGATCAAATGATGAGACTTCTGACCAGCCTGTTGCTGGGCCTGATGATTATGGCAGCACCGGTACACGCCCAGGACGGACCACTGCGTTTGGAACTGGATCAGGGGATCATTGAACCGTTACCCTTCGCCGTGCCGAACTTTGTGCCCGACGGGCCAGCGGCGACGCAATATGCCAACGATATCTCTCGGGTCGTTGCTGCTGATCTGACCGGCACCGGCTTGTTCCGCGAAATCTCGCCCGAAGCCTTCATCAGTCGGGTCAGCAGTTTCGAGGCCCCGGTCCAGTTCGCCGACTGGAAAGCCATCAATGCCGAGGCGCTGGTGACGGGTGCTGTGAACGTCTCGGGCAACCGCCTGACGGTGCGCTTCCGGGTGTGGGACGTGTTCTCGGGGCAGGAGTTGGGCAATGGTCTGCAATTTGCGGGCACCACCGATGGCTGGCGACGCATGGCGCATAAGGTGGCTGATCAGGTCTATAACCGGATCACCGGCGAGGGCGGTTATTTCGACAGCCGTGTGGCGTTTGTATCAGAGAGCGGCCCCAAGAATCAGCGCCTGAAACGGTTGGCGATCATGGATTACGACGGTGCGAATGTGCAGTACCTGACCGACAGCGCGGCAATCGTTCTGGCCCCGCGCTTTTCTCCCACGGGCGATCGGTTGCTTTATACCAGCTATGAAAGCGGCCAGCCGCGTATCTACGTGCTGGATGTGGACCGCGTTCGCCGGACCGAGTTGAAAACACAGGACGGCACGATGAGCTTTTCACCCCGGTTCTCTCCGGATGGTCGCTCAATCGTGTATTCGCTGATCCAGGGGGGCAACACCGATCTGTGGAAGATGGACATAGCCTCGGGCCAGAGCGTGCGCCTGACCAACACGCCAGCGATTGAAACCGCTCCCAGCTATTCACCGGATGGCTCTCAGATCGTGTTCGAAAGCGACCGGTCCGGGACGCCGCAGCTGTATATCATGCCTGCAAATGGCGGCGAGGCGACCCGTATCAGTTTCGGGCAGGGCCGCTATGGCACGCCGGTCTGGTCGCCGCGGGGTGATCTGATCGCCTTTACCAAGCAGAACAAGGGCCGGTTCCATATCGGCGTCATGCGCACCGATGGCAGTGAAGAGCGTCTGTTGACATCCTCTTTCCTTGACGAAGGTCCGACTTGGTCACCCAACGGTCGTGTCATCATGTTCACCCGCGAAACGCAGGGGGCCAGCGGCCGGGCGTCGCTGTATTCGGTGGATATCTCGGGCCGTAACCTGCGCCCGGTGCGCACCCCGGATGGCGGCAGCGATCCTTCCTGGGGACCATTGCAGAATTGATCGGGGCAGGGGCTTGGAAAAGTTCACAAAAAACCTGCACTGTGCTACAGAGACGGCAATAAACCGATAAAACAACGAGGCACTTGAAATGAACGTATTGGGCAAAATCCTGGCCTTGGGCACGCTAAGCGTGGTGGCCGCTTGTACTAACAATGACCCGTCGGCATTGGGCGGTGGTATTGGCAATGGCGCAAATGGCGCAATCGCGCCGGGTTCGCCCAGCGATCCGCGTTCGCCGGCCTATTTCCAGCAAACCATCGGTGACCGGGTGTTGTTCGCGGTGGATCAGTCGACTTTGACGCCGCAGGCACAACAAACCCTGCAAGGACAGGCCGATTGGCTGATGGCGAACCCGGATTATATGGCCAAAATCGAAGGCCATGCGGATGAGCAAGGCACACGCGAATACAACCTCGCCTTGGGCGCACGCCGGGCCAACGCTGCCCGTGAATACCTGATCTCGCGCGGAGTGGCGGGCAACCGTCTGACCACCGTCAGCTATGGCAAGGAACGCCCGATCGAGATTTGCAGCACCGAGGATTGTTATTCCAAGAACCGCCGCGCGGTGACAGTGCTGACCGGTTCAACCTTGGGGTAAGACGATGAGAGTTGCAGGATGGGTTCTGGCTGCGGTTGTTGCAACCGCCGGAATGGCACAGGCACAGGATCAGCAGACCCTGGCGGATATCCGTCAGGAATTGACGGTTCTACATGTGGAAATTCAGCGCCTGAAGCGTGAGTTTTCAACGACAGGCTCTCCGGCCCCGAATCTGTCCGGCAGTTCCGTTTTGGAACGCGTGGATGCCATTGAGGCCGAGCTTCAGCGCCTGACGCGCCAGACCGAACAGCTGAACCAGCGGGTGCAGAACATCGTGACCGATGGCACCAACCGGATCGGTGACCTTGAATTCCGTCTGGTTGAACTGGAAGGTGGCGATCTGAGTACGTTGGGTGAAACCTCAACCCTTGGCGGAGATGCGCAGATCACCGCAGCGGCACCTGCTTTGCCGGTCGCCCCTGCTGTCACCGAGCAAGGAGAGCTTGCTGTTGGTGAACAGGCAGATTTCGATGCAGCTGCGCAGGCTTTGGCCGAGGGCAATTTTCAAGCCGCCGCAGATCAGTTCGCACAGTTCAACACATCTTATCCTGGTAGCCCCCTTGCGCCCGAAGCCAATCTAAAACTCGGGCAGGCATTGGAAGGTCTGGGCGACACGCGTGAGGCCGCGCGGGCGTTTCTGGCCAGCTTTACCGGTGATTCCGAGGGTGCATTCGCGCCCGAGGCCCTGTTCGAACTGGGGGCTGCACTGGGCCGTCTGGGTCAAACTGATCAGGCCTGTATCACCCTGTCCGAGGTTGGCGTTCGCTTTCCGGCCTCGACCACCGTATCCGCCGCCACGCAGGAAATGGCGTCGCTGGGCTGTTCTTGACCGATCAGGCCGATACTCTTCGATCCGAACTTCGCGCGCGGCTGCCTGACCGGTTGCCGCCGCGTTTAGGTGTCGCCGTTTCAGGCGGTGGGGATTCGATTGCTTTACTGCACCTGATGAATGAAATCGGGCAAACCGAACCAATCCGGTTGTTTGCCGCAACGGTGAATCACGGTTTGCGCCCCGAAGCCGCCGCCGAGGCCGATCAAGTTGCCAAACTGGCCGCGCGTCTGAGCATCCCTCACGAAACGCTGCTGTGGCAGAGGTGGGATGGAGCGGGAAATCTGCAGGATCAGGCGCGACAGGCGCGATACCGGTTGTTGACCGACTGGGCACGGCGCAATGACATCCCGGCAATCGCTCTGGGCCATACCGCAGATGATCAGGCCGAGACTGTGCTGATGCGGTTGGGCCGGGCGGCTGGGGTCAGCGGACTCTCAGGGATGCCGTACGCGCGGGATCACAACGGCGTCACGCTGCTGCGTCCGATGCTGGGGATCACACGCCAAAGCCTGCGGGATTACTTGTCCGCGCTTGATGAGGGTTGGATAGAAGACCCCTCGAATCACGACCAGAAATTCGACAGGATCAAAGCACGCGAGGCGCTGACGGTGCTTGGTGCACTTGGGATTTCGGCTCAATCCTTGGCCCGGGTCGCCGAAAATCTTGCACAAGCGCGTGAGGCGTTGGCGCGCTATACGCAGGAATCTGCGCGCAGAATTGCAACAGTCGATGGCGGAGATGTCTGTATCGACTGCAACGGTTTCGGACTGCTTCCAACGGAAATCCAAAGGCGGCTTGTCGTCGGCATCATCGCCTGGATTGCGGGGCAGGGATATCCGCCGCGTCAGGCAGCGGTTGATCAGGCCATCGCCGCTGTTGGTGAAGGACAAACGCTGACCCTCGCGGGATGTCTGCTGATCTCGCATCAGGATAAAGCGTGGTTTTGCAGGGAGCTAAACGCGGTGGCGACAGCAACGGCCGCACCGCAAGAGGTCTGGGATAACCGCTGGATCTTGTCCGGACCCCGAACGCCGGGCACCGAGGTCCGCGCACTGGGAGAGGTAGGTTTGCCGCAGGTGCCCGAGTGGCGCGCCTTGGGCAAACCCCGCCGGGCGCTGTTGTCCTCGCCCGCTGTCTGGAGCGGGGAAACACTGCTGGCGGCGCCTCTGGTCGATTATTCAAACGGTTGGACCGCTGAATTCGCCGTGTATAGGCCCGAGTTTTATTCTTCGCTTTTATCGCATTGAACATGCTTGAATCATCTCTATTTTATAGGACAACCCGGCAGGTCCCCATCTGCCGAAACCTTTTGGGAGATTTTCCTTGGGCAACGCTCGTAACATCGCCTTCTGGGTCGTTCTGTTTCTGCTGATCCTTGCACTGTTCAATTTCTTCAGCGGTCAGGGCGGAACGCTTCAGAGCAATGAAAAAACCTATTCCGATTTCGTCACCGCGGTTGAAGGCGGCGAAGTCAAGAATGTGACGCTGGATGGTGAGCAGATTCGCTATACCACCCAAAGCGGCGCGACCTATGTCACCATCAAGCCCGGCGATGCCGAGGTCACCCAACTGCTGATCAAGGAGAATATTCCTGTTCAGGCGGTGAAACAGCAGCAATCCGGATTTCAGTCCTTCCTGATCACATTGTTGCCCTTTCTGCTGCTGATTGGTGTCTGGATCTATTTCATGAACCGAATGCAGGGTGGCGGCAAAGGCGGCGCGATGGGCTTTGGCAAGTCCAAGGCCAAGATGCTGACCGAAAAGCATGGCCGCGTGACCTTTGACGACGTCGCAGGCATTGATGAGGCCAAGGAAGAACTGGAAGAGATCGTGGAATTCCTGCGCAATCCGCAGAAATTCTCGCGCCTCGGGGGCAAGATTCCCAAAGGAGCGCTGCTGGTTGGTCCTCCTGGTACTGGTAAGACGCTGCTGGCCCGCGCGATTGCTGGCGAAGCAGGCGTGCCGTTCTTCACCATCTCGGGTTCGGACTTTGTTGAGATGTTCGTGGGTGTCGGCGCAAGCCGTGTCCGCGACATGTTCGAGCAAGCCAAGAAAAACGCGCCCTGCATCGTGTTCATCGACGAAATCGACGCCGTGGGTCGCCATCGTGGCGCCGGTTACGGCGGCGGGAATGACGAACGCGAACAGACCCTCAACCAGTTGCTGGTCGAGATGGACGGGTTCGAGGCCAATGAAGGTGTGATCATTCTGGCGGCAACTAACCGTAAGGACGTTCTGGACCCCGCGCTGCTGCGTCCGGGCCGGTTTGACCGAAACGTGACCGTCGGCAACCCCGACATAAAAGGCCGTGAGAAGATCCTGGGCGTGCATGCCCGCAAGACCCCACTGGGCCCCGATGTCGATCTGCGCATTATCGCGCGGGGGACGCCGGGCTTCTCGGGCGCTGATCTGGCCAACCTCGTGAACGAGGCCGCTCTGATGGCCGCGCGTGTGGGTCGTCGCTTTGTCACCATGGAGGACTTTGAGAACGCCAAGGACAAGGTGATGATGGGGGCCGAGCGTCGTTCGATGGTGCTGACCCAGGATCAGAAGGAAAAGACCGCATATCACGAATCCGGCCATGCCGTCGTTGGCATGACGCTGCCGTTGTGCGATCCGGTCTATAAGGCAACGATCATTCCCCGTGGCGGCGCGCTTGGCATGGTTGTCAGCCTGCCCGAGATGGATCAGCTGAACTATCACCGCGACGAGTGCGAGCAGAAGCTTGCTATGACGATGGCGGGTAAGGCTGCTGAGGTCATCAAATACGGTGAAGATCACGTCTCGAACGGCCCTGCCGGAGACATCATGCAGGCCAGCCAATTGGCGCGCGCCATGGTGATGCGCTGGGGCATGTCCGACAAGGTTGGCAATATCGATTATGCCGAGGCGCATGAGGGATATTCGGGCAACACCGCCGGGTTCTCGGTATCGGCGCATACCAAAGAGCTGATCGAAGAAGAGGTGAAGCGCCTGATCCAGCAGGGTTACGAACGGGCCCACCAAATTCTGACCGACAAGAACGAAGAATGGGAGCGTCTGGCCCAAGGTCTGTTGGAATATGAGACCCTGACCGGGGATGAGATCAAGCGGGTCATGAACGGTGAATCTCCCGGCGAAGGCGACGACGAAGGCGACAAGCCGGATGAGGGCAGCGCGCCGAGCGTGACGGCGATCCCGAAGACCAAAGTCAAGAAGACTCCGCCAGATGGCGGGATGGAGCCGGAACCCTCGGCATAAACATACCAGACCCGGGCCTTGTCCCGGGTCTTTTTTCTTTCCAAACAGGATCGACTGCCGTCTACTGCCGGGCGAAAGAACCGTCTGGGAAAGGGGCGAAAATGCCAGTGATGCGCGAGACTGAATACAAGGGCGAGGTGATCTGGCTGGGCCATGTCCCCGCAGGCGATTCGATCCGCGCACAAGCTGTCGATGCACTGAAACTCGGTTTTGCCGGGGATCGTGGCGCACGGCATGAAGGCGAGAACCGGGCCTCATGTGTGCGGGTGAAAAACCTCTACCCGCAGGGCACGGAAATCCGCAATGTGCGGCAACTGTCGGTGCTGTCCGCGGAAGAGATCGAAGCGACCGCGCATGAGATGGCGCTGGACCAACTGGATCCGTCCTTTCTGGGTGCCAGCATCGTGTTGCGCGGTATCCCGGACTTTACCCACATTCCACCCTCTTCACGGTTGCAGGTCGCAGCAGGCGTCACCATCACCGTTGATATGGAGAACCGCCCCTGTGTCCTCCCCGGGCGTGAGATCGAGACGGATCTTCCCGGGTTTGGGGCAGCATTCAAACCGGCCGCAAAAGGGCGGCGCGGAGTTACCGCGTGGGTCGAACGGCCGGGCGAATTGAAGTTAGGTGACCAGATGACCCTGTTCGTACCGGATCAGAGGGGGTGGGCACCATAAGGGTCACTCGTTTCCGATCAGAGGCCCGCGAAATGACGCTACGCCGTTTCGCGGCACAATTATGTCGGAATCCATAGCCATCTGTTTGGTACACAACGGTATGGGTTGCGCAGCGCCGACGCATTGCGCCGGTTTTGCACGGCATTCAATCAGGGACCCTGCCCAATGAGCTACAAATCCGACATCGAAATCGCCCGCGAAGCGAACAAGAAGCCGATTCAGGAAATCGGTGCCAAGA